>CBHEUU010000042.1:0-14113 GCA_965990355.1 uncultured Chitinophagaceae bacterium | reverse complement strand
GTATGTTCCACATACAGGATCATTTTTATGCCATGCATTTCCGGTAAGGCACAAACCTGCTCATGCAATTCTTTAACATGCCCCTTCCTGTTTTTTTCTACAGAAAGAATAAGACAGGGAATTTGCTTTTCAAGCAGGCTTTCATTCACATGTTTTAATTCCGGAAATTTTTGCTGCAGCAGCGAACTTAGCTTTATACCAGAAGTATCCTTCCAGTTGTAACGCTCATCTGTTTCTTCCGGAAATTTTTTAGTGCCGTCTATACACATCTTTCCACCGAAACCCAGTTTGCTGCAACTATGGTCCAATACATCCATGGGGCCCTGGGAAAAATAAATATCGGTAGCAGGGTTCAGGTTGCGGAAAACATATTGTGCCAATGAGAGGTAATTGGTAATGGGCACTCCTTCATCCGAAATCACCAGGATCTTGTTGAACATCATCTGCCCTGCGCCCCACATGGCATTCATTACTTTTTGCCCCTGCCCTGCATACTCTTTACGGATTTGTGTGATAACCAGGTTATGGAACACTCCCTCCACCGGCATATCCATATCCACTATTTCAGGCACCATCGTCATTTTGATCGGTGCAAGGAATATTCTTTCCGTCGCCTTACCAAGCCAGGCATCTTCCTGTGGAGGTATGCCGACAATAGTAGCTGGATAAACTGCATTCTTTTTATGCGTAATGGCTGTGATATGAAAACGCGGGTACCAGTCCGGCAAAGAATAATAACCGGTATGATCACCAAAAGGTCCTTCCCAGATCAGTTCATCCTGCGGTTCCACATATCCTTCAATAATAAAATCGGCATCAGCAGGCACTTCAATCTCAGGTTGAGTAATACATTTCACCAGCTCCACTTTTTTCTTGCGGAGAAAACCGGCAAGCATGTATTCATCCACGTTTTCCGGAAGCGGCGCTGTAGCTGAATAGGCATAAGCAGGATCACCACCCAGCGCTACGGCAACCGGCATACGTTTGCCGAGTTTTTTGTATTCATTGAAATGCTTGGCAGATACTTTGTGTTTATGCCAGTGCATGCCTGTTAAATTTGGTCCAAAAACCTGCATGCGGTACATCCCTACATTGCGGGTATGCGTAAGCGGATCTTTGGTATGGATCACGGGAAGAGTAACAAAAGGGCCTCCATCCTTAGGCCAGCAGGTGATCACCGGCAATTTGGTGATATCGGGTTCTTTCAGCACCACTTCCTGGCATTCCCCTCTTCCCTTTTTCACTTTCGGCATCCAGGAAGCGAACTGACCCAGTTTTGGCAGCAGTTTTAATTTGTCGAGAATGCTTTCTTTTGGCGATGCAAGCAGTTTGAACAAGCTTTCGATCTCCTTTGCCACATCATCCAGGTGGTTTACACCAAGTGCCATGCACATTCTTTTTTCACTGCCATAGGCATTCATCAGCACGGGAAAATCATACCCGGTATTTTCAAAAAGGATCGCTTTCCCCCCTCCTGGCTGCTTGCTCATGCGATCGGTGATCTCGGCCATTTCCAATACAGGGTTCACATATACGCTGATACGTACCAGTTCCCCAGCTTTTTCCAATGCCTCAATAAATGCCTGTTGATTCTTATATGCCATGCAGAAATTTGATGGATGCAAAGGTACAAAGACACAAAGAGCACAAAGAAAAATCCTTTGTGCTCTTTGTGTCTTTATGGAAACTTAAATTCAGTAGGAACTCACATTAGTCGGGCAACGTGTACTGTTGCGGCTGCCAGCGCCATTCCAGCTACCGCCAGAATTCAAACGGAAAGTGAGATGCAAACCGGTGAAATAATAAAAGTCCTTGTATTTGGAACTTCCGCGGGCAGTTCCTTTTGCAGGAGCAGTAGGATTACCTCCTGGCAGTTCATCTCCCCTGTAAGCCATATCCACCGCCAATTGTCCGCGATTAGCCAATAAATCAGCAGGGTCAGCGTAGTTGCCGCTTACATCATCGAGATGGTCAGTAAACAATATCCGGAGTCCGGCTTCCAGTCCAAGATGGATATTATCCGTGAACGCATATTTGATACCCCCACCAAGCGGTATAGCCAGTTGGGTAAGTTTATAAGGCTTGGAAGTATAACCTGAAATGCCCTGCCCTTCTGTGCTTAACGGACGGAGATAAATTTTATCAGTACCGCCATTATAAGCATAAGGGTTGAAATGATAAAGAGCCAGGCCTGCAAATGCATAAGGTGTGAACTTGTGATCGTACAGATCCTGCAGGTAATATTGCCCCAGTAAACTGAATTCTCTAATAGATGTTTCAAAGCTGAGATTGCGGGCTATCCGGCCGCTATTATTACTGAAACGGTCAGCGCCACCGACTACCGCATAAGTGAGCCCAGCACGTAATATGAATTTGTCCGTGATCTCATAATTCCCGGTGATCCCGATAGCACCGTTAGTCACCTTCCTGGGAAATATCTTTTCGGCCAGATCACCATTGTACGCCGCCAGGCCTCCAAAGACACCAATATGAAAACGTTGGTAAAAAACATAATTAAAAATTAAAATTAAAACTATCAGAATCCAGGTTTTTTTAATAATTTATTTAAAATTGAAAAACTGCCAGAAATTTTATGGCCGGGTTTACGTAAGCGCAGGGTAACGAAAAAAAACGGATCTTATTTCGTGGAGAAGATATTTGGGGAGAAGTGTTTATGATGCAGAATGATCATTATTCTTTGCTGAACAAACCGGTATACTGTATGCCTAATCCAGGTTCTCCTGAATAGCTGATCCTTCCCTGGTCATAACTGATACCAGTGGCCAGATCTTCTTTCAGCAGCAAAGGGCCATCCATATCAACGTGATCAAGAAATGGCAGCAGGTGAGCAATAGCTGCAGATCCTATAGTTGATTCATTCATACAGCCTACCATCACTTTCATATCAAGCTCTTTGGCCCGTTTGATCATGCGCAGTGCAGGCGTAATGCCACTACATTTGGTCAGCTTGATATTGATGCCATGAAAATGGTCCTTGCATTTCTCCACATCCTGCTCTGCCACACAGGCTTCATCAGCAAACAATGGCAGGCTTGATTTACGGTACAACACTTTCATTCCTTCCCAGTTGTCTTTGGCAAGCGGTTGCTCCACCAGTTCCACTCCAAGTTCTTTTAAGGCAGGGATCAGCCGCAGCGCAGTGTCCAGGTCCCAGGCTGCATTGGCATCCACTCTCAGCACCGAAGAAGTATTTTTCCGCAAAGCCTTTACAATGGCAATATCGTCAGCCGTACCTACTTTTATTTTATAAACAGGCCAGGGCTTTTCCTTCAGTTTGGCAATCATCTTTTCCACCGTATCAATGCCAATGGTGTAATCTGTTACCGGGTTATGAGAGATATCGCCCTTCCACATTTTATACAATGGCTGGCCTTTCAGTTTACCATACATATCCCAGGCTGCAATATCGAGCGCACAAACAAGAAAAGGGTTTTGAGGAAACAGGTGATGCAGGTAATGCCAGTACCGGTCAGGTTCAGTAAAAGCAAACTTTTCTACGAAGACCTTTTTTCTTTCCAGATCTTCTATCATTTTCTCTACAGTGATGTTGTAATACGTAATAGCAGGTGCTTCGCCATAACCTTTGATCCCAAAATGTTCCAGTTCCACCACCAATGTTGGCTGATGTGTTTTGGTACCTTTTGAAATAGTGAAAGGATGCCGGAAAGGAAGATTGTATGACCAGAAGGAACATTTCATAGCCCGCAAATTTACGAAGACGCGCGGCTAATCAACGTCCTGCATTAGTAATATATTCTTTCAATTCTGCATTGAATTCTTTTTGCTTCAGCAGATCTTCCAGAGAAATATGCATGCGGTAACGCCAGTAATGTTTGGGAATAGCTGGATTATTGATACGCTCTTCCTGCGGATTCTGGCGGCGGAGTGTTTCACTCATGCCCAGGATATCCTGCAACTGGAATATGCTCCATATCGCAGGCGAATACAGGTGTTGCAATATAATGGCCCTGTTGATCCAGGGTTCGCAGAAAAATGGTGCAGTGCCCCACTGGCCAAGCACCTGGTTATAAAAATGCTGTGTTCTTTCAGGGTTTTCTTCCCACCAGCCGCGGATCGTGCTCATATCATGCGTTGAGGGCGTGATCACGGAAAGATAAGGAGCATCATCCGGCAGAAAGAATTCTTTCGCCGGGTCTTTAGGCATGCGTTGTATCTCCAGGCTGAGTATGCCTAATTGCATCATCACATCGGGTACACAGTGCGGCACCATGCCGAGGTCTTCACCGCAGATGAGCATATTGGTAGCCTCCTTTAAATGAGGCAGCTTCTGCATCGCTTCTTTTCTCCAGAAATCGTCCTGGCGGCGATAGAAATAATTTACATAGAGCGCGCGCAGCTTTTCCTGTACATGCGGGATGAGAAAACGGAAGGAAGAAGTTTTTTCCATGGAAATACGGAAATGAAACTCCAGCCCGTTAGACCCTTCCTGCTTGAACAGGATCACATTGGAAATAAGATCATACAACCCTTTTTCCAGTGCAGCATTTTCCGTTGAAGTTTCCTTCGCTGCAAAATAAGCCTGCACTTTCCGTTGTGTATCAAATTCCGGCTTCAGATCAAACCCTCCCCTGTCATTTGGCAGCAGGAATGTTTCCTTCACATGACCATTCAGTTCATTGAACACTTCATATAATACCTCTTCATTGATAAAGGGCTGGCAATAGCGCTGCTCTTCAAACCAGATCCCATTTTCGCCAAACTCTACATAATGAACAGGCAGGCAGGGAACAAAATGTCCCATGATGCCTTGCACTGCATGCGATGGGATTGTCCAGATACGGAAGAACCCCAGGATATGATCAATCCGGAAAGCGTCAAAATAATTGCTCATCTGCTCAAATCGTTGCTTCCACCAGGCAAAACCATCTTCCTGCATGCGTTTCCAGTTGTAGGTAGGAAACTCCCAGTTCTGCCCTATCGGTGTAAAATCATCCGGTGGTGCGCCGGCCTGCACATCCATATTGTAAAGCTCCGGAGCCACCCATGCATCGCATCCATGACGGTAGATGCCGATTGCAATATCTCCTTTGAGCACGATGCCTTTTTTATGCGCATAGTCTGCTGCATCCTTTAATTGAAGATGCAGGTGGTATTGAACGAAACAATAGAATAATATTTCTTTCCTGGCTGCAGTTTTGGATGCAAGTAAACTGTCTATCTCCTCCAGTTTGTAAGTGCTGCTTGTTTTCCACTCTTCAAAATGAGATGTGTTGTATTTATCGCGGTAATAACAAAACGCTGCATAAGGTTTCAGCCAGTGCTGGTTGGCTGCATAGAACAACCGGTAATCTTCTGAAACAAAGCAGTCCTTACCCTGGTCTTCATATAATTCACGAAGCAGGGCGATCTTAAAACGCAATACTTCTTCATAATCCACTTCTGCAAGACCATTCAGTTGCTGTTGCTTTTTCTTCAGCGAACTGAGCTTTGATGCATTCTCTTTTCCAGCCACAGCCGCCAGGTTGATATAGATCGGGTGCATGGCAAAAGCCGAGATCGCTGCATAGGGATAAGAATCCGTCCAGGTGCTGGTAGCTGTAGTATCATTCACTGGCAGCAACTGGATCAGTTTTAAACCTGTTTCCCTGGCCCAGTCAACCAAGAGTTTGATATCCGCAAATTCGCCTATACCAAAACTGTTCTTGCTGCGGAGGCTGAATACCGGTATAGCTACACCTGTGCCTCTCCAGGTATTGTTGGGCAGGTGCACAAAACCATCGTGCAGCAGGGTCAGCCGCTGCGGATCGAGGTTATCACCATGCAACAAACGGTTGTCGCCGGTTTCGTAAGTGCGGAAAGTTTTATCTTTTGTATGGTACACACCATACTTGTAAGCAACAGGAAAATGTGCAGCGCTAAGGTCTACATAAGCGATCCACCAGTCATCTTCCTTGCCGAGCAGTACAGCATTTTCTTCAGACCAGTTGCCTAAAGCATCATCACTTCCGAGCAGGCATACCACTTCATGTTTGTTAAGCAGTGGGGCTTTTACTTTGAATATATGACTGTAGCGGCGGGGAGCTTTGGATTTGCCTTTTGGAAAATTATCCTTCAACAATACATTATTGAAAGGTGCGGTAAAAAAAGCATTCTCATATTCACCGGCATGGTTCCAGGTGTCGAGCACCTGTATGGAAGAAATATTTTTCAGAGCGCTGTGCACTATGCGGTCGTATCCCCATTCACTGATCCATTCCCCATCTTTATTCTTGAGATAGTATTTGTAGCGGAGACCATTTTTTTGCCAGTGTTTTTGATCAATAGCAATATTGATCTGCCAGCATTCATCATTGAGATATTCCATTAGGACAGCCTTTTCAGGATCCCCCTGCCCCAGTTCAGGCGCTTCACCGCATATCCATAAAGTTTCACCGAAAGACGTATGAAATCGAAGGGTAAATTGAAGGGTCATTGCAATCGTTGGTTCTGTCTTTAAAGCCATAGTCTTCGTGTGATAAGAACACATTGTTTACGAAAGTATAATAAAACATGCAAGGTTCGCATATTTATTTGAAAGAAAGGCCGAAATTTTCTGCTCCAGGGGCTATATCACAGGCATTTAGTGAGGAAAATGCAAGGTTGGTCCTGGGGGTTGGGAACCCTTCGAAAAAACCATTTTTTCTTTTAAGCTGCTGCGCTTATTTTTGCACCGCCTTTGCCGGGGTCCGGCAGTAAACTAAACCCAAAATTCATGGAACAGAAAAAAAAGTATAAAGGACTTTGGTGGCTGGTATTTTTTGCTTCTACAGCTGCTTTGATCGCTGCAATTGTTGGCCATTGGGAATGGCTGACCCTGATCCTGCCCTTTCAGACCACGGCTTTTGTAAAGGCCATGGATATCATGTAAGAAATAAACTTACTTATTATACAGCCCGCCGAAGCTTTAGCGAAGGCGGGTTATTTTTTTATATAAAAGGAAAGGCAAGAAGCCATTATCTTCTTGCCCTTGTGCTGGCACTTTTTACATTTCTCCGGATATTCCACATATCCACCTGCGTAAAGCCTTTTTGCTTTACAGCAGCGGGAGCTTCAAAGTAGTGTGCCACCGTTTCCTTTACTTCCGCCATGAGTGTTTGCAACACTTCCGGATCAACCCGGACAATAGACGGCATTACATCATTCTTCATGATTGTTTCAGTTTTTGTGATGAATAAAAATATTACTGAGCCTGGTGTAGAAAAACACTAAGAATCGTTACAAAGAAAGTGTTGAATCTGCTGCCTGATTGTAAGTACTGTACAATGCTCATTTTTTTGATGGTGCAAAGGTAATACGGGGCAACATATCCTCCTATCCCCAAATGTGTGAAGTGGGCTTTTGGGTTAGTGAATGGGGGGTTAAAATAAATGAACCGGCCTCTGGCAAAGGATTTGCACCACTATTTACTAAAACCAAGTTATGACAACACCTGAAATCGCCGCAAAGCTGGTAGAATTATGCGGAAAAGGAGATTTTGAGAAAGCACAGCAGGAACTTTATGCTGCTGATGCCATCAGTATTGAACCTTATGCCACACCTGAATTCCCCAAAGAGACAAAAGGGCTGAAAGCCATCATTGAAAAAGGTGAAAAATTTACCCACATGACAGAAGAACTTCACAACGTTACTGTCTCCAACCCTCTTGTTACCGGTAATGTGATTGCCTTTGTGTTAACAATGGACATCACCATGAAAGGCAAAAAAAGAATGTCGATGGGTGAGCTTTGTGTTTATAATGTAAAAGACGGCAAGATCATTTCCGAACAATTCTTTATGTAAATGATCATTTCACGAATTGCATCGGGTAATTGACTTTCACCAGCCCCCTGCTTATCTTTTCCAGTTTGCCAGCAAGACTCTTGCGTTTGGAAGCCTTCAAATGATCGAGGTATAAAATGCCTTGTGTATGTTCATATTCATGTTGTATCATTCTTGCAGTGATACCACTGAATGTTCTTTTATGAGGTTTAAAAAACTCATCAACGTATTCGATGGTTATGCTCCATGGCCGCTCTGTGCCATATTGTAAACCCGGGATACTTAAACAGGCTTCTTCACTTGTCCAGCATCTTTCAGAACTGGCTGTAATAGTAGCATTGATAAAAACTTCTTTGACACCATTATTATCTTCAAAATATACCAGCCTGCTCTCAGGATCCATCTGGTGAAATACAAGCTTGCTATCTACCAGGAACAATTTGATCGGCCGTCCTATTTGCGAGGCTGCCAATCCGCATCCTTCTGCGCCATATAAGGTTACCCACATATTATGGATCAAATCTTCCAACAGATAATCACTGGAGATATCATCACATACCTGGCGAAGCATCGCATGGCCATAAGATAAAATAGGAAGCACCATTCTCTAATCTAATATCTGGAAAGGAAAAAGAGAAATTTCAGGGCAAAAAAAAGAGGATACTTCAATGGCAAAACAGGCCTCCTTGTGACGAAAGGAAAAAAACGATTCGTACCTTAGAACAACAGCGTTATGCATAAAAGCATAGCTGACCATGAACAACTTTCGTTTCATATTCCTTTTCTTCTTCACTTTCTGCTTCCTTCCTGGCTACAACCTGGAAGCACAGTACTATTTTGAAAAGATCACCAAAGCCAATGGCCTGTCAGACAATCATATTACCTGTTTCCTGAAAGACAGTACCGGCTTTATCTGGATTGGCACCAGGAATGGGCTTAACAGATACGATGGCACCAACTTTAAAACCTTCAAACCATCGGCCGGAAATTCGATCTCCAATGAAGTGATCAACGATATAGCACAGGACAGATGGGGAAAACTGTGGGTGGCAACTATGGAAGGGCTTAATATCTACGATCCTTCCACCAACCGCTGGGAAACCATGATGCCAAACGGAACGGATAACGATCTTCCCTCCTACTTTATTCACGACCTATGGATTGACGAAAACGACCGGATCTGGATCGTTTCGGATGTGTGGGAACTTTCCCTGTACGATCCCGCTACCAGGCGGTTTACCTATTTCAACTGGCCGGCATTTGTACAACAACAGCGGTTAAGTGACCTTCCGGCATACCAGTCCATCTTAAAAATTGAACCAAAGAATAAAACCGAATATTGGCTGGCCACCAGCATTGGCTTGTATTCGGTTGATAAAGTTTCGGGGAAATTCCGGTTCTATGGAAGAACCAATGATGAAATAAAGAACATCAGGTATGATCCGGAAGCAGGCACGGTTTTCCTGACTGGCAAAAAAAATCTACTGTATTGTTATGATGAGAAGCAAGGATCTTTTACCATCCTGCAACCAGGCCATCAACCCTACCCTGCAGTACGCTGGGAAAAAAAACACAACCTGTTTGAAAAAATTCTGATGGCCCATCCGGAAGGAATGCTCGAGATCGATAAAAAAACAAAAAAAACTATTATTATATCACACCAGCCATTCCTGCATTCATCATTACTACCCGGACCAGTAAATGCACTGTATACCGATAATACAGGCATCGTATGGGCAGGCACCAACAATGGGATCGGCAAATACAATAGCCGCCACCGCACGGCAGATTTCATTCCGCTTATCCCGTCACCGGTCGATGCAAACAAGGGCGATATGGGCGCTACTGTTTATGATAGCATTGAAAAAAAATATTTTGTCGTTACTCTTGGCGCAAGGCAGCTTAATATTATCGACAGCAATGGCATTATCAGTTTTATACAACCGGAAGGAAATCAACTTCCTTCTGAAGCATTGAATATTTGCATTGACAGGAGCAGGAATATATGGCTGTTAACAGAAACCAGCGTGTATGCCTACAACAGAAAAAAACAACAACTATATCCATTTCCCACGCCCAATAATGGACGCCCGGTATTTTTCATGGATATGATTGAAGATAAAAGAGGTGATTATTGGATATCCACCTGGCGTGATGGACTGTATCATTATAACACTAAAGAGCATCAATTTCATAAAATGGGTGAGGCCGATGGTTTCTGGTCTACCAAGGTTACGGCCCTGCAGAACGACCCCGTGGAAAATGCAGTATGGATCGGCACTTTCGATCATAGTGTATTCCGTTATGATCTCGATAAAAAAACATTTACAGTATTTCGTGAAAATGAAGCCAATCCGGATTACCTGCAATTGAACCTTATTCATGATATTGAAGCGGATAGCCGTGGCCAGCTGTGGTTTACCACTTTTGGCTCAGGGTTATACAAATATGAACATGGCAAGCCTTACGAAAGATCATTCACCCATTTCACTTTTAAGAATGGATTGCCTGCCAGTAATTATGGTTCAATTACACGTGATAGCAGGGATCAGTTATGGCTATTGGACAATGAAGGATTAAGCATTTTCAGCAATGAGGGGAAATTCCTGTATAAGCCCCTGCTTCATCCGGCTTTCAGTTTTAACGAATATCTTCCTGAAAATCCTTATCATAAGAGAATCTCGTATAACGAAGCAAATGATGAAATACTGGTACCGGTAGCCGGTGGATTGCTGTTGTATTTTCCGGAAGGAAAAATCAATGCTTCTCCATTCCGGGTGGTAATTACCGAAATAACCGGCAATAACAATTCTAAAAATTTCAGATTTGCGGCCCTCACCTATTCAAACCATCCGATACAATACGAGTACAAGCTGCATGAAAACGATCCTGAATGGAAGCAGCTTGGCACCAACGGCGTAGCCAGTTTTCCCGACCTTTCTTCAGGTCAACATCATTTTATGGTAAGGGCAAAAGACGCGGCCGGGCATCTTTCTGAAAATATCGCTTCGTTCTCATTCTATATCAAACCGCCTTTCTGGAAAACAGGATGGTTTATAGGAGCGCTGATATTATTGACTGCCTATGCTATATACAGATGGGTCCATTACCTGCAAAGAAAAGTAAAGGCTCAGCAAATGGTCAACTACTTTGCTACATCATTGTATGGGCAAAATACGGTGGAAGATGTATTCTGGGATATAGCCAAGAACTGTATTGGCCGGTTGCAGCTTACCGATTGTGTCATTTACCAGTATGATCCAAAACGGAAAGTACTGCTGCAAAAAGCGGCACACGGGCCCAAGAACCCTATTAAACATGAGATCTATCATCCCCTCGAAATCCCGTTGGGCAAGGGAATTGTTGGCACGGTAGCCCAAACAAAAAAAGCGGAGATCATACGCAATACATCCAAAGACAGCCGGTACATCGTGGATGATGAAAGGCGGTATTCAGAGATCGCTGTGCCTATCATCGTGGATAACGAACTGTTTGGCGTGATCGATTCAGAACATCCGAAAAAGAATTATTTCTCCAGGTACCACTTGCGGATCCTGCAGGAGGTGGCTTCTATCTGCGCTCAAAAGATCTCAAAATATATTATCAAGGAAAAATTGCAATCGAAGATCTCCCGCGACCTGCATGATGAAATAGGATCGGCGCTAACTTCCATTAATGTGCTGAGCAAAGTTGCGTTAAGTAAAGCAGCGCATGATGATGAAATCGGCAATTATCTTTCCCGGATAAAGAATTCCACTGCTGAAACAATGAATAATATGAACGATATCGTATGGGCCATCAATCCCAAAAACGATAAGCTGGAAGACATGATGAGCCGTATGAAGGAGTTTGCAGTGGATATTTGCGAAGTACAGAATATCGAGCTTGATTTTTCATTGCCGGAAGAACTGGAAAAATTCCCGCTTGACCTTTCCATGCGGAAAAATATCTTCCTCATCTTTAAGGAAGCAGTGAACAATGCCGTGAAGTACAGTGAATGCAGGCTTTTGAAGATCGAGGTAAAAAAAGCAGCCGGTACCCTGCAACTGACCATACAGGATGATGGAAAAGGGTTCAACAGCGCCTCCGTTACGAATGGTAACGGCCTGGGCAATATGAAGGAACGAGCCGCGGAATGCGGAGGCAACCTGTTCATTGAACCAGTGCTGCACAAAGGCACAACAGTCATTTTTGAAATGCCCCTCCCAAATTTGGGAGTACCAATCACCAATGCTAAAAGCTAATTTGCAAAATGGCTACAACCATCCATATCTATGACGATAACAACAAGCTGCGTCAAAGCCTGGAAGAATTACTGTCGCTTTCCGATGAATTTATTGTGACCGGCAGCTTCGACAACTGTCTGAAAGCAGAAGAAGAGATCAGGAAAAGCGCTCCCGATATAATCCTGATGGATATTGATATGCCGGGTATGACGGGAATTGAAGCCGTAAGAAAAATAAAAGCTTTCAATAAAAAGGTACAGATCATCATGCTCACTGTATTTGATGACAATACCCATATCCTCGATGCCATCTGTGCCGGAGCATCGGGCTATTTGCTAAAGAAGAATGTTTCGGAAAAATTAGTGCCCGCCATAAAAGAAGTGCTTTCTGAGGGTGCATCGCTCAGTCCGTCTGTTGCAAAAATGATCATCAGTTCCATGCAGCAAACTTCTTCACCCAACAAGTACGGGTTTACAAACCGGGAAAAAGAAATACTGACCCTGCTTTGCAAGGGCAATAGTTATAAAATGATTGCTGCCGATCTGAACCTGGCATTCGAAACCATCCGCACATATATAAAGAAGATCTACGAAAAATTGCAGGTGCATTCCGCTACAGAGGCGGTGAGCAAAGCCATCAATGAAAGGCTGATCTGATCTATCCAAGACCTACCTCCTATAAAGACAGAGGGCGCCTCAATTTATTTTTGAGACACCCTCTTCTTATGCTTGAGAATTTTTTACTTCACTTCTTCGTAAGGCACATCTGTTACGTCATCAGCTTTACCGGCATTTGCATTTTGCTGTCCGGCATCTGCAGCAGCGCCTGGTTGGGCACCTGCATCCTGAGTGCCTTTGTAGATGTCTTCACTGGCGGCTGTCCATGCTGCATTCAGTTCTGCCATCGCTGTATCAATAGCAGGCAGGTCCTGTGATTTATGCGCTGTTTTCAGTTTTTCCAGTGCGCTTTCGATCGTTACTTTTTTATCAGCAGGGATCTTATCGCCGTATTCCTTCACTTGTTTCTCTGTTTGGAATACAAGACTGTCTGCCTGGTTGAGCTTGTCTACTTTTTCCCTTTCAGCTTTATCAGTAGCTTCATTTGCTCTTGCTTCAGCTTTCATTTTTTCCACTTCATCCTTGCTCAAACCACTACCGGCTTCGATATGTATCTTTTGTTCTTTGCCTGTGCCTTTATCTTTCGCTGTTACATGAAGGATACCATTGGCATCGATATCAAAAGTCACTTCGATCTGGGGAACTCCTCTTGGAGCCGGCGGAATGCCGTCGAGGTTGAATATACCCAGGCTCTTATTGTCTTTTGCCATGGAACGTTCGCCCTGCAATACATGGATCTGCACGCCAGGCTGGTTATCGCTGGCTGTGGAGAATGTTTCTGATTTTTTGGTTGGGATAGTGGTATTGCTATCGATCAACCTTGTCATCACTCCACCCATGGTTTCAATACCCAGTGAAAGAGGCGTTACGTCGAGCAGCAACACATCTTTTACTTCACCGGTCAGTACAGCACCCTGGATAGCAGCACCTACGGCCACCACTTCATCGGGATTCACACCACGGTTTGGTTTTTTACCAAAGAATTTTTCTACTATCTCCTGCACTTTCGGGATACGGGTGGAACCACCTACCAGTATCACTTCATCAATTTGTGAAGTGGAAAGACCTGCATCTTTCAATGCAGCTTCGCAGGGTTTGAGGCAACGGGAGAATAAGCTATCTGCCAGTTGCTCAAATTTAGCACGTGTCAGTTTTTTCACCAGGTGTTTGGGCACTCCATCCACTGCGGTGATATAAGGAAGATTGATCTCTGTTTCGCTGGAAGAAGATAATTCCACTTTTGCCTTTTCAGAAGCTTCTTTCAAACGTTGCAAAGCCATTGGGTCTTTGCGGAGATCTATTGATTCATCTTTTTTGAATTCGTCTGCCAGCCAGTCCATGATCACTTTATCAAAGTCGTCACCACCCAGGTGGGTATCACCATTTGTGCTTTTTACTTCAAATACTCCATCACCCAACTCAAGGATAGAGATATCAAACGTACCGCCGCCAAGGTCAAATACAGCAATCTTGTGATCTTTTCCACCCTTA
>CBHEUU010000041.1:0-14191 GCA_965990355.1 uncultured Chitinophagaceae bacterium | reverse complement strand
TGTTTCCCTCCTTACCTTATAAAAATGCCGGCCGCGGGTCAACCCAAAAAGGATTACAAGAAACATCAGCAATGCGAGCGCGACAGCCGCCTCGCTTACATAGACGCTTCTTGGTGGGAAGCCTTCCAGCAAACGAACGATATCTTCTGCCAGCAGCACCGGCGAGGCCACTAATTTCGGGATAAAGATCAGCAGCACTCCAGACATTAGTCCTGCTATCCAGCGTTGTATATTATGACCAGCCCTGCGTATCCATATAAGGGAAATCATTCCGCCGAGTAGCAGCAGGTCCAACAGCCAGTAGCTGATATGCAGCAGCGAATGCTGTGTCAGCCTTATAATGGCCTGGTAGAAATAAACATCTGCTGCCAGGAAGAGGAGTAGTATCCACAAAAGCCTTTTAACCATATTGATAACAAACGTATTTAGCCCAACGGCTAAATACGTAACAGCAACATCCGCTCCATGTTCATTATTGATTCTTTTTTAACACTTAAACCAGCGAGAGCTACACTATAGTTTGAGGCAAGGCTTCCTCATTTTGAATACACCCCCAATTAATCAGTCTCTGTGCTCTCATCTTCTTCAACCGGATTCGCAAATAAAGAAGGTGGCAGGTTTTTCTTAGGTTTTATGCCCAACTCTTTTAATTTCTCGGCTTGCGACAGCAAATTCCCATTACCGCTTTTCAATTGCCCCAATGCCTGGTCATAGCTTTTTTGCGCCTTTGACAAATTTTCACCGATGTCAGTGAGCTTGCCGACAAAGCTTGCCAGCTTATCATACAATAGGGCGCCGCGTTTGGCTATGTCCATTGCGTTTTTATTCTGGTATTCGCGTTTCCATAAATCTACGAGCAACTTTAGCGCGGCAATAAGATTAGTAGGACTGATTAGCAGGATGCGTTTATTATATGCATAGTGCCAGAGTTCGTGGTCGTGCTGGAGTGCCAGCAAGTAAGCAGGCTCGTTCGGAACAAACATCATCACGAAGTCAAGCGTAGGTGCAAAGTCCTGATAGCCTTTCCGGCTCAAGTCGTCGATGTGCTTATGGATAGACCTTAAATGTTCGTCAATTGCTTTTGTTTGTTCTTCAGGTATATCAGATGCAACGTATCGTGCATAAGCAGTCAGTGAAACTTTTGAGTCGACGATCACTTTCCGATTATCAGGATAAGCGATAATAACATCGGGCTGCATGCGGCTGCCATCTTCATTCTGCCAGTTACGACCATCTTCATCTTTTAAAAACTCCTGTACGAAATATTCCCGGTCTTTTACCAGTCCAGATTTTTCGAGGATATTTTCCAGGATCATCTGTCCCCAATCTCCCTGAGTCTTGGAATTTCCTTTCAGTGCATTGGCAAGGTTGTTGGCTTCTTCGCTTACTTTTTGGTTTAATTGAACGAGTTTTTCAAGTTCTTTACCAAGTGAAAAGCGTTCTTTTGATTCCTGACTATACACTTCTTCCACCTTCTTTTTAAAACTGTCGAGATTTTCGCCGAGAGGTTTAAGGATGGTACTAAGATTATCCTGATTGAGTTTGGTGAACCGGGCTGTTTTATCTTCCAGTATTTTATTGGCAATGTTCTCGAATTGGATCGTAAATTGTTTTTGCAGTGATTCGATCTCAGATTTTTGAGTTTGGAATTTATCCTGGAGCGCGTCATTCCTGGCCAGAAGATCCGCGATCTTGAGCTGCGCGGCTGATGTTTCACTGCTTTTGGCTTTGAGCTCTGTGATCAGTTGCCGTTTTTCTTCGACGGATTTTTCAAGTGCATGGTTGGCGATGCCTAAGTCAGTAGAGAGACGATTGATATTAGTGACCTGCTCATCGGATTGGGACCGGGGAATGAAATTGCTTTTGAATAAAAGCCGGGTGAAGAGCCAGGAAAGAAAAGCTCCGAAGACAAAAGCAGTTATGAGGTATGATAGCATGGTAGTTAGTTTGAAGAGCGATATTTAAATGGTAGCGGTTTGGTTCAGCGGATTATACAAATTAGGTCCTTTTATTTGTGACACTGCTTTGTTATGGGGAAGGCTTGATAAACAATGAATGCGAATTTCGCTGATTAGTAGCTAACAGGATGTTAAACGTTATGTCTTTGCCGTATTGCCCATTTTCGAAAGTAATTCTAGTTTTCGATTTATCAGATTCGTTTGATGTTGGACTGTATTTCCGTAGTCATCAGGCTTTTTACTGATTTTGAAGTGAAGCAGTGGCTTTTATAATTAAGTCGGGGTTTGTTATTCAGGAGTGAGGTAGTTCTTGAAGATTTCAAAGAATACTGACCCTTCCGGAATATTCTTCAGGTGTTTTTACCGTGTTCCCGGATTTATCAACAAAATAACTTGCAGGCAATATTGTTATACCGTCATTTAAATCAACTGCCATGCAACGAACCAAAACAAAGCTATTATTGCTGCTTGCCAGCACCATGTTCCTTTGCGAAAAAAGTCTTGCGCAAACACTAAGTCCTGAAGACAGCCTGCATCGACATTATTTCTCGCCTATTTCGAATAGCTACAACTGTGTTAAGCGACCGGGTTCGCCGTACAAGGTAATCTCTGAAGATGCCATCAGGACGATGCTTCGACGTGACTTTTCTTATCTGGTATTGAACAGGGACCAGTCTTCGGCAACTGCCGGAACCGGCTTTACTCTTGATATCAATTCTGATAAGACAGTCGCCACCTATAATTTTGCATTTGTGAATGGAGGCAGCCGCCGGTTGATCAACAATGTGATGTCAACGCCTCCGGCCAAATGGATAGTCTCTGCATCGGTAACTGCCGGGTACAGCAATGCTATCGGAGCTTTATTCAGCAATACAAAAGCAAACCCAAAAGCTGGCATCACGGGGAAATTTTCATATATATTATCTGCTGGACCATCGGGAGATATTTCCTACTGCTCCCAAGTTGTGCCCGCTACCAAAGCCTATATTAGTCTGTTAACAACAAAAGGGCAATTGGAGTTGCTTAACTACAGCCAATTAAACACTGAGCTCACCGCTCAGCAAAGCAGCCTTACAACATTTCGCCAGGCATTTACTGGATTGTCAGCAACTGCGTCTACACCGGCGAAGACCAACCTGCTCGACAGCATAAAAAAGTACGAAGAAAAGGTTGCCGGTATTTTACGTCTGCTTTCAGAACCACCCGTTCACGCCCTGGCTGTGTTTTCCAGGTTAAACGATACACTGATCAGCTATGAATTGAAAAATGTGAAATGGATGAAACAAACCATTATCTGGGTTGACGGAACCGTTGGATTCAACATAGGAAGTTATAATCTCTTTGACGATGTCAACACCTTTCAAAACCAGGATACCAGTGTAAGTCAGAAAACCTACGGAATAGCAATACAGGGCATTACCAACTGGACAAAGCGACTCGTGTACTGGAAGCTTGGCTACAGAAACACTTCAGCCACAAATCTCGACAATGCTATTACCTATACTCTTAATCAGTCCAGCATATATAATAGCGGGACAAGTGAGCAGAAAATCGGCAAAGCGATCAATGCCTACAAGCTTTCGGAAACGAAAGGATTCGAACGTTACAGACAGCATGTTGTGGAAGGAGACTTGATCTTCATGTTTCTCCGGAATACTCTTGGCATCCATTTATTCGGAGATCTGGGTTTCAACTATAGCACAAAACTGTTTACAAAAACCGGTGTACTTAATGGCGGGGTTGGCTTCATTTTCACCGTGTATGATCAGGCAAAAGAAAAAGCCAAAGTAAATATTGAACCGTTCTTTAAGCTGAAAGATATCAATGCCCAAACGCCGCTAAGCAACAAGTACGACACTTGGGAGCGATTTTCTTTCGGTATAAAGCTGGGGCTTCCTTTCAACAGGGTGTTATTGTAGTACTATACAGTGCTTCTTGTTCAGATACCAGCACCTTTAGCCTGATCGGGATCAGTTTCCTTTATGCTGAATTTTTTTAAGTTCTTTTAAAACTTAACGTCATTAGTGTCTGTTCGATATAAACATCTTTAAAGGCGATAAATAAGTAAAAAAAGATAAAAGTTCAATTGTGAAGAAAATTTAAAAATTTTTTAGACATATCTCTCATATATACTAAATCATCCTTAAAAGAGATAAATTTCTTTTAAGGATGATTTAGTATCATTAAAATACGTCAAACTGTTCATCCCCAATATTTTGACTTTGTTATTTTTAATTCATGGCAGAAAAGCATAGGATAAATTATAACTCAATCAAAGCAGTGCTTGCAAAAGAAGGGATGAAAAATAAGGACCTCGCTGAGGATCTTAATGTCAAACCCCAGCGCGTTTCGAAATGGGTTACCAATACCAGCCAACCTTCTGTTCAATGGCTGTACAAGATCGCCGGTTCCCTTAAAGTGGATGTTCGTACATTGCTGACACCGAATGATCTTAAGGATAATCGCCCTCATTTACCTGTTGAGCCTCCATACCGCCGGAAGAAAACAGACTAAGCATCATCTCTCATTCTTCATCTCCACACACATGGAACGAAAAAAGAAAATCTACAACCGCATCAAAGCCAATCTTGCCCTTAACCAGGTAAAAAATAAAGAACTTGCCGAACACTTGGGTGTAAGCGAGCAGACAGTTTCAAAATGGTGTACCAATTACAGCCAACCTTCCATAATGCAATTGTTTGAGATCGCAGTGTTCCTGCAGGTGCCGGTTCCCGAGCTGCTCGAATCTGTTAAACTGCGATAAAAAATAACTCGTTATTTTTTATCGCATGAAAAGAAATCCAGAAAAGGCCTTTATCTGTTACAGGAATTGCTGCTCTTGCATTTTTCTGGTTTTGTATCCGCAAAACGAGACGGAAGTTCACCATGTGCTACATTCATCCGGCATGGACGATCATTTCCTCTTTCCATATGCAGCTTTGGCTGGTGCCTTTAAATTATTTGATATTAATGATCGCCCATCTTTCTGACGAGCTGATACCGCCTCCGGATTTAATCTTTACGAAAGGTATCAACCATTTGTTGGGAGACAACGCGATCGCCGAGGTAGGTCGTGCGAGATAATTTTCATCATCAAGATCCACGGCCACTTCGCGATGCATGCTTCCGTCTGGTTGGATGATAGCAGCGATCAGGACATGGTTTTTATACTTGTTGGACCTTTGTACCCGTTCATCCAGATCTTTTTCCAGGTTACTGGCTTTGTCATTATAAAAAACGACGGTTTCATTTCCCATGATATATCCCATCCCATATGCCCCAATACTACTGACATTACTGATTCTGTCTTTGGGGATACGAGCAAACCCTCCTTTGTCTCCGGTAAAATTGAAATACAGAATTGGACCGTAATGATAAAAAATGGTTCTCTCTCCTAGTTTGACCTCCTCCAGCTCGGCTGTGCCTGCAATAGTGCCGTCGGCCTGGAGCTGGAACGTGGGCTTAACAATACCCGCAACACCGTATTTTTTGCTGGACTTCGATTTATTGGCCCATCCGTCAACATCCAGCTGGTACATGAGGCTATCCGAGAACGGAAAATAAACGGGAGCTGTAAGCGTGCGGCGATCCATATCGAAGCTCGCCCTGAAAATACCATTGGCCCGGCTTTTATCACTAACCGTGATCCCGGCTAGCTCAATCTTGTTAGGGTTTTTAGCAGAAAGTAAAAGTTGGGGAGCAAACCAGCTTGCGTTTGGAATATCCAACATGATGTCCTGTTCACGTTTACCCCTGGTGATCGGTATCAAACGCATATCAACACCATTTTTGATATCCCGTTGCATCGCGATATAAACCTTGCCAGAATTGTCGATGCAGGCAGACCGGACAAAAGCTTTTTCTTCTTTCGCAAACATATTACCAAGACTCCACAACACCTCCATGTTCTGATCAAGAACAGACACGAAACAGATACCATCATTAGCATGAATCAGCAGCAGTTGATAATGCCCATCAGGGGATTGATGAAAAGAATAGTTGAAATTTTTATCGCTAAAGACGCTATACTTGAACTGAAAACCGGCCTGGTCTACATTTCCGATGATAAATGCTTTTCCGGCAGTCTGCTGGCCGGGGTCAACCGGAATCGCCATAATATTACCCAGACTCGTTTTGTTCTTTACTTCGTGATAAATCACATATGATTTATTGTTTACCACCTGGATATCCGAAAACAAAGGGCCATGATTATTCGAGGCTTCGGTTAGAGGAATAGCTTTTAGTACATTCATGTTGGTGTCGTAAACAATAGCGCCAAGCTTGTCGATTGTTCCGTCAAACCCAAAGCCCATGAATCTGCCTTTGACTTTACCTTCATCGAAGCCTATCAGGTAATTTCCTGCGCGAATGATTGCGCCATCAGGGAATACATCCTTATCAGGCGGGGAAATGGTGGCTGATACGCGCTGCGCCTGCAGGCAAGGTGCAGCATAAAGAGCTGCAACAAGAAGTAAAAATTTCATGGTGGTGGTTTGCTTAGTGGCAGCGAAATTAATTGTTCAGGGTCATTCCAGCAAGATCAACTTGCTCAACATACATTATGCAATGTTCATCTATTTGATGTAAGAGTCTCATCAAAAATCCACATTGTAGAATCTCAAAATGCTGTCTGACAAATCGCAAGCTGCATCCACATCACTGGCAAAATATCTATTTTCGTCAAAACTCTACCGATGCGCCCATTCACTCACCTTTGCCTGTTTTTCCTGTTTCTCATTTCTTCCATAGCTTTTACAAAAGCACCTGCCTGTTACTACTACGAGCTGAAGATCTACCAACTGAAATCAACTGCTCAGCAGCAACGCGTGGAGAAGTTCCTCGAAAGCGCCTATGTACCCGCGCTTCACCGGGCCGGCATCAAGACGGTTGGTGTATTCAAAACAATGGAGACAGATTCGCTGAAACGTATTTATGTGTTGATCCCTTATAAAAACTGGAAGCAGATCGAAGGAACGGTGAAAGCACTGGAAAAAGACAACCAGTTCCACACAGATGGAAAAGATTACCTGGAGGCCGCCTACAATGATCAGCCTTACCAACGTATAGAAACCGTATTGCTTAGAGCTTTTGAAGGCATGCCTGCGCCATTTGTTCCCAAACTCTCTGGCCCTAAAGAGCAGCGCGTATATGAACTCCGCAGTTATGAAGGACCTACGGAAAAGTATTTTGCCAATAAAATGCAGATGTTCAACCAGGGTGAGATCGATATTTTCAACAGGCTCGGCTTTAATGCTGTTTTTTATGCAGAGGCTGTTGCCGGCAGCCAGATGCCCAATCTTATGTACATGACCAGCTTTGACAATAAAGCCAGCCGCGATGAACACTGGAAAAAGTTTGGCGAAGATCCGGCCTGGAAAAAATTATCAGCGCTGCCGGAGTATCAGAATAATGTTTCGAAGATTCATATTTACTTTCTTTATCCGGCAGGCTGTTCGGATTTTTGAAGTGGAACAGTTGCATTATTAAATATCCCCTGCTTTTCTTTCTCTTCTTTGTTAAAAGGATAAGAAAAATTAGCCGCAGTTAACTTAAGTGAACTACGATCCCAATTGGTTTTCGAAATATTTGAAAAAATATTGACAATTATGGGACTTTCAAACTTAGGTATTTTTCACACGGCTATCGGTGTTATCGCGTTGGGCGCTGGCGTCGTTTCATTGGGAAAATTTGGGAAGATTAATCTGGCCAGGCGTTCTGGTCAACTGTATTTTTATGGAACGATGGTCACTTCCCTTACTGCTTTGGGGCTTTCCAAACATGGCGGATTTAACGCAGGGCATGTGTTCTCTTTGCTGATCATAATATTGGTAGTGGTGGCGTATTATCTTCATTCTAAAAGGGCAGGAAACAATAAGGCCCGCTATGCAGAGAACTTTCTGTTGTCTTTTAGTTTCCTGTTATCCCTGGTGCCAACCGTGAATGAGACGCTGACGCGCATCCCTATTGAACATCCTCTTGCTCATGATGCTACGGATCCGCTGATAGGTAAAACGCTGGGGGTATTTCTCCTGCTGTTCATTGCTGGTTCGGTTGTTCAGATCAGAAGGCAAATGAAAATTAATAAAGGCTGAATGATCATTTCACTTGCTGATCTTTATGTATCACAAAGGGTGTCTTGCACAGGTAGATCTTTATCAGGTAATAAAATGTGCGGGTTTCACCTTTTCAACAGAAATTTGTGCAGATAAAACAGTGTAAATTCTTTTGAAAAATGAATACAGACAAGGCGCCGTTTTTACATGGGATACTGATGCCTTTTGCAGGCTTGACGGAAAGTGATATTGATGTCAGTCTCCGTTTCTGGCATCGCCGTACGATCCCTAAGGGAGGTTTCTACAATATGCAGAATACAGTTTGTATAAATCTGGGCATTGTTGTAAAAGGTATGTTCAGGGTATATTATTCAGATAACAAGTCGGATGAAGAGAAGAATGTATTCTTTTTTTCAGAAGGGCAGTTCATTGTTTCATTCCGAAGCTTTATTACCCAATATCCTTGTGCCTATTTTATCGAAGCGCTGGAGGATGCAGAAATCCTGTACGTGTCCTATGAAGATTTGCAAAACTTATACCGTACCTCCAAACCCTGGGAGCGGTTTGGAAGAATGCTGGCGGAGCACTTTTTTAATCAATCGCAAGGCCGGTCAGAGGATCTGTTATTTTTTAATCATGAACAGCGGTATCTGAATTTATTGCAGCAACATCCGAAGATTGTGGAGCGGGTGGCTGATTTTCATATTGCGTCTTATTTGGGGATTAAGAAGCAGTCTTTGAGTAGGATAAAGAAGAGAATACAGGAAGGTGAATGAAGAGAGTCGGCGGCATGCGTATGCCAATCGTGAGTTATCCGGAAATTCCGGATAACTCAAAAGTCGTGAAAATCAACGACTTAATTCTAAGCCCCGGCTGATTGTATATTATGCATCACTAACTTCTCTATGCGTTTTCTTTCAATATCATTTACAGTATCATTGATGATACTGTAAATGATACAGTAAATGATACCCATCCCATTATTCTTACTTACTAGGCTGACATCCCGGGAACCGGGATAATCGTCTTAAACCTCTCTCCTAAGTTGCTTTTTCAAAACCGGCAAATCATCTTTTACTACCTGCCAGATCAATGTGGCATCCACACCAAAATATTCATGGATTAGAATATGACGCATGCCGACAATCTGCTTTCATTCAATATCCGGATAAAGACTTTTTGTTTCGGGAGTAATATAATTTGCGGCTTCGCCAATGACCTCAATTTGTTTGATCGTTGCAAAGCGCATCATGGAGTTGGCAATAAACTGTTCAAATGCAATACCAACAGTATAGGCTTCCACTTCCGCAATAGCATCCATAATATGCCCAATCCTTTCTTTATCGCCGATTTTGCCTCGCATTGAAAATGAGGAATGTTATTGAATCAGGATTCGTAAATCAATTGCTTATCTGTTTCAATATACGGCAGGAGGCGTTTGCTGACAGCCTGCGAAGAAACGATGTCCACCTTTTTGTGCAATTTTTCTTCCAGGTCAAACTTCATCTGAACAAAAGCAATACCGATATGTTTGGAGTAATCCAGTTCTACCAGGATGTCAATATCACTATCACTGTCAGCCTCATTACGTGAGTAAGAGCCAAAGAGATACGCTTTCAACACAGGCTTGCTGGTGAAGTAATCGCGGATGATCTGTATGTCTTTGGGCTTTAAGCGCATAAGCAAATTTATCCATTTCCGGCGGCTTGTCCTACAGTTGCCGGGAATATCAATTTCACGCTATAGCCAGTGACCTCGCCATTACCACAAACTTCCTCGCCTCTATCTTCTCAAACTCCCCCTCATCCAAAAAGCTATAAAACCCCTTTTCCGAGATGATCAGGTGGTCAAGCAGGTGGATATTCAAAAACCAGCTCGCCTCCATCAGCTTCTCTGTAGCGAGCTTATCCGCACGGGAAGGTTGCAACTTGCCGGTAGGATGATTATGCACCACCGCAATGGATGCTGCACGTTTCAACAACGCGAGGTTATAGACCTCCATAGGATCAATGAGAACAGACCGCTGAGTACCCAGGCCCAACAGCTCCAAATGGCGGACTGTCTGCAAATGATCTAGACAGAGCAACCAAAAATATAGTAGTGGTATGATTAGAAACTGAATTTATCTGGGGGATTATAGAAGGGGGCATCATTAAAAAATCAGGGCGGGGTGGATAACTTAGACTTTTTTAAGTTAAAAAAAGTTTAGTATTTTAGTCTTACCACCATTAAACCAAATCTAGATGATTCGAACTCTTATCTCTTCAAGAGCTTCACTATTGCTTCATTATAAACCCCAAGTACTCGTTAATGAAGCAGAAATTTAGCGAATATTATTCCTTAAACGACGTTGATATAAAGCAACATTGGCAAGAAGACATTTTTTGTTTTGATGCTAACGTATTGCTAAATCTTTATCGGTACACCCCAAAGACAAGAAACGCATTTTTAGATCTACTAGAAAAAATTAAGGGACGAGTATGGCTGCCTTACCAAGTTGCTTTCGAGTATCAAAAAAATAGGCTAGTCGTAATAAACAAACAGCAGGAAGCCTATAGCGAGGTTAAGTCGATTTTAGATAGTAAGAAAAATGAACTGGAAGGAAAGCTAAACGAATACCTGAGACATCCATATCTGCAGATTGAGGAATTAAAGCGGCAAATTCAATCAGCTTTTGACTCAATCAAAAGAGATATCAATCCGCTTGAAAGCAAACACCCCGATTATCTTCAGGAGGATCCAATCTGGCTTAGATTAACTGAGATTCTTGAGGGCCGAATTGGTGACGATTTCACATCAGAGGAATTCGAAAAGATATATAAGGAAGGCAAAAAAAGATATGATGAGGAAATTCCACCAGGCTATAAAGATAAGGCCTCCAAGAAAAGCGAAAACAATCGGTCGCTTTATGGAGATTATATAATTTGGAAGCAGCTCCTCGAATATGCAAAAAAAATAACCCCTTCGATCATCTTTATTACGGATGACCGACAGGACGACTGGTGGTATAAGTTTAAGGGACGAACTCTCGGCCCACGCCCAGACCTGATTAAAGAATTCAAGGATGAAACTCGAAAAAGAATAAATATATATCAAGCCGATAGATTTCTAGACTTTGCTGCTAAAAATTTGAATCAATCATTCATTCAAGACGCAGTGGAAGAAATAAGGAAGGTTCGAATGGATGATGAATCTAAAATTGTAGACTTAATTAATGTGAGTTCCTATGATAAACCGATTGCTGAAGGAGATGGAGAGTCTTCATTCGAGAAGGCTGTGAGGACTACTGCAGAGGATAACCTAAAAAAAGATCGCAATGGCTAATGATTTCGAACAGAGCGTTAAAAACGCGAAAGGTAACCAATTAGAAAATCAGGCGAAACAAATCTTTGAGAAGCTAATTCAACCTGAGCAATATGTTGGGGAAATTTTCTCCATAAATTATGAGACCGGGAAAGTTCTTGTTCACGATTTTCAGAGGCAAAAAGTGGGGGGTATTCCAAGCCTTTGCTTTTTAATTGCAACGCGTGTGTTGCCTGGTCAAGCAATCGAACATAATACAGAGGATGCTTCTCTTATATTACTAAGGGTGATGGATTCTGCTCAAATACCTCAGGATAGAGAAGCAGAAAAAGTAAGAGTGGAAACAGCTCAAAAGGTAAGTGGTGAGGTTGATAAGCATTGGGATGGAGTTGATACAATGGATTATAAAACTAAATATCTTTTTAGTTATGCCGGTATATCCTGTAGAATTATAGGTACGTTCTTCCTTGAAGAGGAGAAAGGTGATTTAAAGTTGAGGTTTGGCAGTGATTTATCGAACTATTACCCTAATAGGGGCCTTAAAATCTATAAGCCTAATGGCAAGGCTCTCGAGCAAATTGTTAACTATATTGACCCTAAGGTTATTGAAGAATATCGGTCCCGGTATCAAAATACAGTGAATGTTGAGCTTGGAACGGTGCGATATGCGTCTACCAATAGAAAATATCAGGGCGTAGATGATGTGCCTGTTTTTATATATCCAGCAGACTTGTTAGCTCAAAAATCTGCTTTATTTGGAATGACAAGAACGGGTAAATCAAATACTACAAAAATTATCGCAAAGGCAATTTACGAACTGCGGCATCCGAAAGGTGATGGAATAGATAACAAATCGCTTAGGATAGGGCAAATAATATTTGACCCCAATGGTGAATATGCTAATGAAAATATTCAAGACAAGGATGGCAATGACAATCCGAACGCCTTAAAAAATGTTTGGGAGCTTTATTCAAATGCTAAGACTAAAGATGCAAAGGATCAAGAGAGGGAAAATGAAGTAATTACTTATGGCACTAGAAAGCACGCAAACGACCCATACAGGAAGTTAATGCTTTTGAATTTTTTCGAAGAAGATAATCTTCAGTTCGGTAAAGAAATTATTGACTCAATCTTGTCGGAAGACGACTCAAAATATATAAAAAACTTTATTCAGGTTCGTTTTGAAAAGCCGGCGGAATCGGATAAAAGTGCCATATGTCGATATAAAAGAAGAGTGGCAGCTTATCGCGCGCTATTAAATAAAGCTGAATTCTCTGTGCCAAAAAATGTCTCAGGTTATATTAAAGGGTTATTCGGGCCAAAAATCATATCATGGCTAAACAAGGATGCTTCGGAGAACTCTGACACGTATAAATCTGTCGCCGAGTCGATGAGTAAAGAATTCTTGAATTGGAACGAGCTAACTAAACTCTTTGAAGGATTGAACGAATACATAAACGATCGATATAGTAACTATTCGCAATTCGAAACAGAGTACATAAAAGACTCGACCTCTAAAGATAATTGGGCAGATGAAGGGTTAAAGAAAATCTTGACGATGTTTCAGTATGCCAACGGGTCAAGGCAGATTGGTAAAGCCTTGCCACAGCACAGTGCGGAAACTTCAGTTGATTACGCCTTGGATATTTATGGACACTTAAAAGCAGGAAAACTTGTCATAATTGACCAATCAAGTGGCGAACCAGAATTAAACAGGTCATCTGCAGAAAGGATTATGTGGCATATATTCCGAAAGAATCAAGAACTATTTCGAGAAGGATCCTCATCGATTCCAGAGATCTTAGTCTATATAGAGGAGGCGCACAACTTGCTTCCAAGCGGAAGTGATCAAGACTTGTCAGATGTTTGGGTTAGAACAGCAAAGGAAGGAAGCAAATATCGTCTAGGGTTGGTGTATGCGACCCAAGAAGTTAGCAGCATACAGAGAAATATCCTAAAGAACACAGCTAACTGGTTTATAAGCCATTTGAATAACGCTGATGAAACCAAAGAGCTTTGTAAATATTACGACTTTATAGATTTTGAACCATCTATACGTCGCGCTCAAGACAAAGGCTTTTTGCGTGTAAAGACCCTTAGCAACATGTTTGTTGTCCCTGTTCAAGTCAATAAATTCGAGCTTAATATTTTGAATAAATAGCGCACTATGATCAGCAGTGAAGGATCGTACGAGCCGTTAAGAAGGCTGTTATCGGATAAAAAAATTGAGGCAATTCGATCGTCAATTCGCATAAGAAATGTTGCCGAAGACGAAAAAACAGTCGTTGATACAATAAAAGCGAGTGACATCGAAGTTTCTAATTGGCGACCTCAACTATTAGTTGCGATTGATGGCGACTATAGTAAGACGAATGTCGAGAATGGCTATCCCGGTGCAGAAATAGGATACATTACTGTTTCATCTGTCGTGATTTTATTAGATAAGGTGAGAGAGTTGGAGACCTCCGATTTCATAGACCCCATTAAATTTAGACAAACTGAGCAAGCATCGTCTATCGACAGCTTATTCGTTGGATGTAATGTTGTTTTGGGTGATGAAGATTCCGCTAAATCATCAATGCGAAAGATTTTATTTAATGAGCTTAACAATAAACGGATTTTTAATCAAACGGAAACTTTACTTGATACATATCAACATCTATTACAAATTCGGCCCGGGGGCAATCCCCCAAAGTGCCCACATGATGGATGTGAAGCTGAGATCGAATTTTCACTCGGAGAATATTTTTGTTCAACCTGTAAAAAGAAGCTTTACTCCACAGATGCTCTTAGGCTCCATGAGTTGCTAAATCCTTCCGGTACGAGTGGGGAGATGTTTGGGCAAATAACCGAGACGTTTAAGAAACTTCAATTAAT
>CBHEUU010000040.1:0-14443 GCA_965990355.1 uncultured Chitinophagaceae bacterium | reverse complement strand
CTTTCATTGCTTTTGACGCACTATCAGGCGGAGGCAAAGGCATACCACCAAAAATAGGTGCGGTTTCATACTCTCCGGTTTCGTAATATTTCTGTTTGGCTTCTGCCGCTGTTTGCAGCATTTTATCAAGAAGCTCTTTCGGATAAGCGCCGAACAAACTGGCAGCTGCATCAAAATTACCTACCAATGTTGCCACTGCTTTTATGCGGGCATCCCCAATGGCTACATTGCAGATATATGGCGCGCCTGCACAAGCGCCAAGCCCATAGAATTTTTCCTTATCAACAAATTTAAGGGTTCTTAAAAAGCTTATTGCATCAGTGGTATTGGGAATCATGTTATGCATGGATTCATAGTTCCTGATTTCTCCCTCACTATCGCCAAAGTTTTTTGGATCGAAGACAAAAAAAGCATAGTCCTTCGCCGATAATTTATTCCCATAAGTTGCACCAGTCTGTTCTTTTACCTGCGTGCCAACACGGGTGTATATAACGGTAGGATACTTTTTTCCGCTGTCAAATCCTTTGGGCAAATATAAATCCCCCGCCAGCTTATAACCCTGGCTCATGAAGTAAATCCTGTTCTTTCCTTCCTGCAACTGTTTGTAATCAACAGTCAAAACTTTTTGATGAGTGCTCATAATAATTGCTTTTAAATGATAAGACAAAAATGAGCTGTTTTAAAATCCTGTTTGTATCCGAATCTCTTGGGATTGTGTTCATATGCAGGATTTTTTATTCGAAGTCTGTTGAGAAACTTAAATCTTTCAATTGTTCCAATTTTTTAAGTTGAGATTGGTAATAGCTAACGGCTCTTTGATAAGCATCTTTTCCCATCAGCAAATGCAAAGGAGCATTCTCCTTTCCTGCGGAATCAATTAAAACATTTACCAGTTTATCGGGATCTCCCGGCTGTTGCCCGTTATATTGGTTCATTGCATTAACCAGGTGTTGTGTGCTGTAAGCTTCAATTTTATTTTGGGCTACCGGAAATGCTCCCAGGAAATTTGTCCTGAAAAGCCCCGGCGAAACAATGGTTACTTTTATATTAAAAGGTTTTACTTCCAATGCCAATGCTTCGGAGAAGCCTATAACAGCTGATTTTACCGCATTATAACTACCTGCACATGCATCAGCAGAATATCCGGCAGATGAGGCAAAATTGAAAAAATGTCCACTGCCTTGCTTACGGAAATAAGGCATTACATTCCTGATTACATTTTGAAATGCAAATACATTTACATTCATAGATTGACGAAATTCCTTATCGGATACTTCTTCCAAAGCCCCCAAAAGCATATAGCCTGCGTTGTTTACCGCAACATCAATTTTCCCGAATGTAGCAACTGTCTGTTCAATCGCTTTTTTTACATCATCATCGCTGGTAATATCAACGGTAAGTGCCAATAAATCCGGGTTTGTTCCTGTTTTTTCTTCAATTTGTATCTTATCTCTCGAAGTTGCAGCAACTTTATACCCTCCGTCTAATAATTGCTTGACCAGTGCCAAGCCAAAACCATTTGAAGCACCGGTGATAAACCAAACCTGCTCTTTTTGATTATTCATTTTAATATAATTTTTATTGTTAAGTTAAACTGTTAGAAATTGTTTATTTAAGTCCTCCGGAGACTTCGATGCGGCTATCGGCTAAAAATGCTGAATCGTCACTTGCCAAAAACACAGCTACTTTAGCCACATCCTGCGGAAAGCCCATACGACCTAATGGAGTAGCTTTTATATATTGTTCAGCAACACCTCCACCAAAATCAACCTGTGTTCCTTCTGTTTCTATGGCTCCCGGGGCAATAGCATTCACGCGAATTTTTTTAGGGCCTAATTCTGCTGCCAGCGCATGCGTAATGGTTTGCACTGCACCTTTGGTTCCGGAATAAATTGAATAGGCAGGGACACCTTTTTCACTCACTACCGAACTCATATTAATAATGCTGCCGCCTTTTTCTCCGAAATATTTTACTGCTTCTTTTGTTGCCAGGAGATTTCCAAGAACATTGATGCTAAAATGACGATTGAACTCCTCTACGCTTATTTCTTCTATGGGGATTGATTTAAAAACGCCCGCATTGTTTACCAGAATATCTAAACGACCAAACGCTGCATGTGCTTGTTCGAACATATTTTTTACGTCAGCTTCTTTTGAAACATCAGCATATACTGCAATAGCTTTACCATCCTTTGCGACAATTTCGTTTACAATATTTTCAGCGCTTGCTTTATCACTTGCGTAATTTACTACCACACTGGCACCTTCCTCGGCAAATGCTCTGGCAATGCCCGCTCCTATACCTTTCGATGCGCCTGTTACAATGGCCACTTTTCCTTCTAATTTTTTATTTTGATTGCTCATTTTGATAAAATTTTTAATTAAACCTTTTATTTCACTTTTAAAATATCCTGTCTTCTCTCTTGGGAAAGCCACGGATTTTCTACATCATCAAAGTCGGTAGAAATGCTTACGGATTTCCATTGCTCAAATTCTGCTTTTCTGTCGGCGTCAACGACTTCCAAAATAGCAACAGCATCTGAACCCAAAACCAGGTGAATGGGCGGTTCGGGATGTTCTGCCAAATCAATGATCACTTGTGCAGCTTTGTCTGGATTTCCTAAAGGAATAATGTCTTTGAGATAATCTTTCAGCGCTTGCAAAACATTTTTGTAATCCTCGATTGGTTCGGCAAAAGTCATCGAGCTGCCTGCCCAATCGGTACGAAAACCACCGGGTTCGATAGAAGTAACTTTGATGCCGAATGTCGCCACTTCTTTGCTCAACACTTCGGTAAACCCCTGCAAACCGAATTTTGCAGCCTGGTACATAGAAAATCCTGCGGAGCCGACTCTTCCACCCACCGAACTCACATTGAAAATGCTGCCCGAACGCTGTTTGCGTAAATAAGGTAACACTGCCCTTGTAATTTCGATCGGTGCGTATAAGTTCACGTCTAACTGGCTTTTCATTTGCTCATCTGTAAACTCTTCGATAGCCCCTGTAATGCCGAAACCTGCATTGTTTACCAACACATCAATACTTCCGAAGTGTTTTACGGTTTGCTCTACTACTTTGTGAATTTGTGCCTTATTATTCACATCTAATTGCAAAGCAAGAATTTGATCGGGGTATTGCTTTACGAATGCTTCTAACTGTTGAGGGTTTCTTGCTGTAGCTGCTACGTTATCGCCTTTCGCCAATACGGCTGTTGTAATGCTTCTGCCCAATCCTCGTGAGCTTCCTGTAATAAACCACGTTTTACGCATTATTATCAGATTTTTTTGTGTACTGCAAAACTATCGACCAAAAGATATACATTTGATACCTGTATACAAAAGGATACTTAAATGAGTAAAAAGGAAGAATGGAATTTTGAGGATAAAATCAAATTCGTACAAGACACACAATATGTAATTGGCGGTAAATGGAAACTGCCGATTATTATTTCCATTTATCACGGAAACAAAAGATTTAATGAAATTCTGTCGTCGATTCCAAGAATAACAAATCGGGTGTTGTCGAAAGAATTAAAGCACCTGGAAGAAAATAAACTGATTTCCCGGAAGGTCTATGACGACTATCCGGCAAGAATAGAATATACTCTTACGGATTATTGTCACAGTGTAACTGACGTATTAACGGCGATGGAGAAATGGGGTAAGCAGCATAGGGAAAAAATCAGGAAGAAGTAATTTGTGTAATTAAATCGGTTCGAATCCTGCCAACCTCTTTCACCATTTTAGGACTTTGGCAGAATAACAGGGGTTAATTAAGTGATTTCTTGAGAAAGATGGTTCGTGATGGAAGTTGCTCTATACTGATAAATAGGCACATTTAATAGCCAAACAGTGCCATTTGAAGACAAATGGCACTGTTTGGCTTTAGTCGGGATGACTGGATTCGAACCAGCGACCCCGTCGTCCCGAACGACGTGCGCTACCGGGCTGCGCTACATCCCGAATCCCGGAAAGAGACCATAAAAATAAGTTTTTCTATAAATAATTCCTGCAACTCCCCTGCCCTGCCTATTTGATTTTCGTAACCTATTGTTTCTTTTTCGTTAGTTCACTCGCTTTTCACTGTCGTAATTTTGTCTCCACAATTCAGAAACAAAAAAACTACAGATATGAAAATGCAAAAACGAAAATTGGGAAACAGTGGCCTGGAAGTCTCCGCTTTAGGACTTGGTTGTATGGGTATGAGTTTTGCCTATGGTCCGGCTCCTGATAAAAAAGAAATGATTTCTCTTCTCCGTTCTGCCGTAGAACGAGGCATTACTTTTTTTGATACTGCTGAAGTTTATGGCCCCTTTACAAATGAAGAATTACTGGGTGAAGCACTCGCTCCTATCCGCAATGAAGTAGTAATTGCTACCAAGTTTGGCTTCAAGCCTGCTGCTGCCGATGGCAAATGGGCTGATGTGGACAGCCGGCCTGAGCATATTAAAGAAGTGGTGGATGCTTCTTTAAAACGTCTTAAAACTGACGTGATTGATCTCCTCTATCAGCATCGGGTAGATCCTGCTGTTCCTATCGAAGATGTAGCCGGCACAGTTAAAGATTTAATACAGCAAGGAAAAGTGAAATATTTCGGACTTTCAGAAGCCGGTGTACAAACAATCCGGAAAGCACATGCAGTGCAACCTGTTTCTGCACTGCAAAGCGAATATTCACTTTGGTGGAGGGAACCCGAAGAAGAAATTTTTCCAACGCTGGAAGAATTAGGAATTGGTTTCGTTCCATACAGTCCGCTGGGAAGAGGTTTTCTTACCGGCAAGATTGATGAGAACACTACATTCGACAGTACCGATTTCCGCAATGCTGTTCCCCGCTTTTCACCTGAAGCACGTAAAGCAAACCAGGCATTGGTTGATCTGATTGGTGATATTGCTGAAAACAAAAACGCGACACCGGCACAGATCGCACTGGCATGGTTGCTTGCACAAAAACCATGGATCGCTCCAATTCCCGGCACTACCAAGCTGCATCGTTTGGAAGAGAACATTGGTGCTGTCAATATTGAACTGACTGCAGGGGATTTGCAGGAGATCAATAATGCAGCATCGGAGATCACTATTCAGGGAAACAGGTATCCTGAGTATATGGCTAAACTGGTAGGAAAATAAAAGAAGACTATTTATTTCCCGGTCAGTTTATCCGGTATAAAATTGCTCTCTATCATCCATGCTTCACACAACTGTGTCCACAAATCAGTAGAGCCGGGATTATTCCTTAATGCTATTGAATGACCACCCTGAGTAAACGCGTGAAAACTGACAGGCACTTTATTCTTAAGAAGTGCTTCATAAAAAAGAAGGCTGTTTACAGGGTCTACCGTTTTATCATCCACTGCATCCACGATAAAACAAGGTGGTGTAGTGGATGATACACGGTTTTGTACGGAGAACTTTCTTTTCAACTCGCCTGAAGCATCAGGGCCAAGAAGATTGCTTGCACTGCCTGTATGAGCTATCGATGTACTAAGATCAATTACCGGAGATACCAGTATCATAAAATCAGGACGGAAGGAATAACGATCCAGGCTATCACCGATAGTGGATACATCTTCTGTAAATGTTCCTGCAGAAGCAGCGAGATGTCCCCCGGCTGATGCCCCCATGATACCAATCCTGTCTGCTTTTATCCCCCACCCTGCCGCGTGTGAACGGATAAACCGGATAGCGCGTTGAGCATCCATTAAAGGGCCGGTTTCCCGGTGGATCAGGTCAGGTGAATTAGGCAACCTGTAGTTCAATACAAATGCAGTTACTCCCATTGTATTAAACCACTTGGCCAATTGCCAGCCACCGATATTATATGCAAGCCGCCCATAACCGCCACCGGGGCAGATTACCACTGCAGCACCCTTGTTTTCTTCTTTGCTGGTGAAAAATGCATATACACCAGGTTTTCCTACACGATAGATACGTTCATTGGCGATGCTGTCGGTTAAATTCAGATGTTTTGAATTAGGCAGATTGTCCGAAGGCCAAAGCTCCATAAAATTCTGCGCATCTGCAGGAAGCTGCCCTATAAAAACAGCGATAAATAAAAGAGATCTAATCATGGAATGAAGATAAGAAACAATCCCGGCGGTTAAAAGATACCTTATCATACACTGCATAAAACAATTTACCGGAATCATCCGTCTCCAGTTGCACATCCCAACCCTCTTCACGAAGGCTGCTGATCGATTGCTCACACAGGAGGTCATGCTCTATAATAAATCTCAGATCAGATTCATCATAGGCTAAGTAATATTCTGTTGAAGAATGTAGCACCCCGGTTGCCTGGTTATAAGGATCGTTTTGTGCGATATGCTTCTCTATAAAATTTCTCCAGGCCTTTTTAAACTTTTTCATGATAATCATTTTTTCTTCGCAATGAGCTGCTCCTCATCCCCGCTTTTACCTTCCGGCGTCCTTTCTCATATTCTTTTATCTGATCGCGCAGGGTTAACAGGTTTTTATGATAACGGTCATAAAGCCGTTGCAACTGTTCCACATCGCGCTGTAAATATTTTTGTTTTTCCGTTCCGGCAAGTGAAGCCGATTTGTCCACCAGTTCCATCAACTGCTCGTGTTGCCAGGTATTAATTGCGTTCATTAAATTTAATCTGGTCTGTTGGTATTGAAAAGATGCCGGTAATGCGTGATAGCATTACCGGCAATGGCATATCTTAAAATCAATAAGAGATCATCCTGTTGGTATAAATATCAAAAAAGTCCTGGGTACCCGAAGTAACTATACTATTGATATAGTTTTTCTCCGTGCCTGTTGGGCCGGGAGCTAAGTCAGTAGAATAACCCGAATAGTTAACAGGATCAAATGGATTTACAAGGCCACTTAATCTTTCCCCTGTTACAGCATTGAACAATTCAAGCATGTAAATGACATTGGGAGCAACTCCATCACCACTTATCAATTGAAATTCGGACAACACCCCCCTTTTTATTTTGCTATACCTGGCGGTCTCCTTGATTTTTACAAATTCATATGTATTGGGGTCATACCAGCAATAATGTACTTCCGCCGTAAGTGAGTCTGGCAGTATAGGAGTGGTGTAATAAAATGCCAGCCGGTGTTGATCAGCCGGCAGGTCATCCTCCTGTTGTCCTATTATTTGCGGAGGGCTCGCCGGGTCCAACTGCAGCAATATGATAGCAGTCTTATTACCTTTTACCTCTATCAGGGTATCAATCAATAAAGCACCTGTTGATTTGCTGCTCACAACGAATTGCTGTAATCCATCTCTGCGCGTTACAATTTTTGATATTCTATAACCCGAAAAAACACTATCCGACACTACTTCACCATTCATTTTTACTGTAAATGCAGCCTGGGGATCGTTAAAAAAACTGCTTACCGTTATCATAACCGGATCTACTGATGCCAGCCGGCCCTGATCCTTGCTGCAGGAGCTGAATATTACTACCAGGAGGAAAATGTACAGGCTGCTCAGGCGCCACTGTTCATATATCGCTTTCATATTTTTCAATTTCATTTTTTAAAAATTATAGGTAATGCTCATGCTGATATTTCTTCCCTTAAACCATTTGTGATAAGTATAATCCAGGTCTTTATTGTATCCTGTCCCTTTGGGATCATGATTAGAGTTGGGATTGCTTATCTGGTCTTCCACAGAACCAAACACGGGACTGCCACCGCCAGTGGTTTGCGGGCCGGTAGTTTTTACATTTTGGTACACCACATAATCCTGTTGCAACAGGTCGCTGATATTTAACCGCACCTGCATTTTACGTTTTAATAAAGCCGCGCTTATTTGCAGGTCCAGCACATCACGTGGGTTTTCGTATTGATCCTGCCAGGGGTTAAAACCGCCGTTAACAATACGCTTACCAAAACGGTTGTAAGCAAGATTAACACCCACGATACTGCCAACATAACCAATTCCGGCATTGATTGCGTAAGGGGAAAGTCCCTGCAAAGGACGTTTACGGCTTCCACCAGGAGCCTGGCCGGGGGAGGCACCTGCATCGGCTGCTGCTTTCATCAAAGCATCGGGGTTGTAAGTCACTGATGCATCCATCCAGGAACCATTGCCACTGATATATAAATTGCTCAACCATTTTGCCGAAGGTGCAATAAAACCAAGCGATTTACGGAAATCAATTTCTACTCCTTTACTAACAGAATTTTCCAGGTTAAAGTAGAAAACGTTCCTGCTATTACCGCTTGAAAGCATAGCGATCTGCTCTACAGGGTTCTTGAATTTTTTGTAGAACCCGGAAACAGAGATCACTTCACCGGGAGCCGGGTAATATTCATAGCGGATATCCCAGTTTTGAATGCTTGCATCTTTCAAGCCGATAGCTCCCCGGTAAAACCCTCTATCCTTAAACTCATAGTAAGAGAAAGGCGCTCTCTCCCTGAAATCTGCACGGGCAAGGGTTTTGGAATAGGCCAGCCTGATGTTCATAAATTTGTTCAGGCTGTACACCAGATTGAAAGAAGGTAGCCAGTCCGTAGTATTGTAACGCATCAATGAATCAACCGGAAGACCAGTTAACCTGTTATAAGAAATACCATGTATATCCATGTTATTTTTTTCCATCCGCATACCCCCAATCAACCGGAAGTTTTGTAAAAAGCGCAGATCACCCATCAGATAAACAGCATGTATTTTCTGATCGCCTGTATAATCATCCCCATTATAGCCGGGGCCAAAATCAGCAAACTGATACGTAAGAAAGCCGGGTTTTAAAAGCGAATGAAGTTGATAATCGGCAAGGCCGAATACAGCTTCCTCGATAGAATCTTTGTTACCCTTTGGATCTGTCAGGAGGCGCAGTGCTGTAGACTGAAAATCGGCAGTGCGGAAGGTACCTGCATATCCCAGCTTTATCAGCTGGCTGATACCTTTAACCTGGAAAGGAAAAGAAAAATTAACTGCTGCATTTTTTCTTCTTTCTTTTAATGCCGAATTAAAAACTGCATTCCCCCTGGAGATAAAACCGCCGGCATCACCCCACACGTATTCATAATACCCTTTAGGTCCATAAGCCTGGTAACCTATAGAAGAACGTGTATCCGGCTGAGTGCGGTTCATTGTAACAATGTCTCCCGACCAATTTATCTTCAGGTGTTTATGGAGGGTATGTTCACCTTCAAGCCGGTTATGCAGTATTTCGTTAATAAGCATCATATCTGCATAATACAATACATTATCACCATCGGGGTTAGGAGTGACATTGAAGTTGAACTCCTTTCCGTAATTCACGTCTGTTTCATGTGTAAGCCGCCGGTTGTACAGGTTTTTCAATACAATTTTATGGCGATTGGTTTGCCAGCCTATGTTAGCTATAGCACCAATATTGGTAGTATAGCTGTACTCATGAGCATCATTGTAATAATAATACGATGGTTGATAACGCTCCTGGTTCACCCTGCTTTCTTCGTGACGGTAAGTGGCCGAAAGAGTAACCCCAAGTGAGCTTGCATCTTTTAATTGCAGCTTACGACCGAGAGCTAACTGGTATTGCTGCATAGGGGCATAATTATATTTGTGCAAGCCCCAGGTGTTGGACATGCGATTGTTCATCTCGCTGGTTTTTACATTATCACCTGCTACAGCATACTGGCGGTACTGATGCGGATCCCATTGTTTTTTCCACCAGCCACGGGTGCCGTCATCAAACCCCAATATTTCTTTATCTCCTCTTTTGAGGGAATAAAGGGATTTTCCGGTGCTATTGGTATTAATACCGCTACCTGCGGTAAGTGTCAGATAATTTTCTGAAGGGATATCGCGGGTATTCACCTGCACCAATCCCCCGGCAAATTCAGCAGGAAGATCGGGGGTAGCGGTTTTGTTGACCACTACATTGTCTATAATACCTGTCGGTATCATATCAAAGGAAAAGTTGCGCCGGTTGGGTTCTGAACTGGGTAGATTTGCTCCGTTCAATAACACATTATTGTACCTTTCGCTAAGCCCACGTACAGTCACAAACTTATCTTCCTGCACGGTTAAACCGCTGATTCGCTTCAGCACCTGTGCTGCATTGTTGTCTGGAGTAGCCCTGATCTGCTCTGCACTGATGCCATCAGATACAGCTGCATTATTTTTTTGTCTTGTATAAAGTGAAGCAGCCGTTTCTTTTTTGGCAGATGCTTTTACTACCACACCGGCAAGCTGCCCTTTCTCTCTTTTCAGCGTTACATTCAGTTCAAAAACCTGGTTGTCTTTTATCTCAATATCCGTCACCAGTTTTTTCCCATAACCGATGGAAGAAATTTCTGCCTCATATTTTCCATTGGGAAGAGTGAGCGCAAACGAACCATCTATACCACTGGTGGCGCCTTTATTACCTATCGCGATCGTCACATCCGGAATAGTCTGTCCTGTTTCTTCATCAATGATCTTCCCGGTTATTTTACCCGGATCTTTTTTGGGAACAGTGACAGGTGCAGCCTTCCGGAAAAGAACCGAACTACCATTGACAGTAAATTCAATACCTGCTTTCTTTTTCAGCAGGTTCAATGCTTCATTTAAAGTAATATTATCAACATTGTAATTGCTGATGGCAATACCATCAAAATCTTCTTTAATGTAGCTGAAAGAATAGCTGCTTTGCCTGTCGAGTGCATCCAGCACTTTGGAAAGCGTGCTTTGAGTGATCGCAAGTTTTACTTTTTCCTTCAATCCATCCTGCTGTGCATAGCTGGTAAGTGACAGCAAGAAGCAGCAGCTGGACAGGAGCAGTTGTTTGGTTCGAGGCGTTAATGTTTGGGCATATCGCCTCAAACGCCTAATTTCAATCTTCATTTTTTCAAGAGGTTTTTTAACCGGGGGTGTTCGCAGCACCCCTTTGTTTTAATAAATAGTAACCTGTTTGTCTTTTATTCTGTATTGTTTGTGACTCATGTAGCACAGGTTACTTAATGATTGCTCAAAGTTTTCTCTCAGGAAAGCAACGGAGATGGTTTTACTGATATCCTTTGTAGTTACCCAGTTAACACTATAGCCATTCCGCCCGCAGAGCCGCTGCACAGCATCCCGGAGTGATATATCTTTCACCACAAAGCCACCATCTTTCCATGCAGCGATCTGTCCGGTTTCTGTTTCATTAACAGCAATGGCATTGGTTTCTTCTGAGAAGCTCGCAGCATAACCGGGCCGCAGCAGCGTTTGAATACTGCTATCCCCTACTGCATTAACCTTTACACTTCCTTTGGCCAGAGAAACACGGGTGGTAGTTTCTGCCGGATAGGCTTCCACATTGAAGGTTGTTCCCAACACCTGGATATTCAGATCACGCGTATGAATAATAAAAGGACGGTCCGCATCATGATGAACATCAAAATATCCTTCGCCTGTAAATGTTACACGGCGTTTGTCTTCGTTAAAATCGTCTATCCAGTCAAGGGATGCTCCGGCATTTAACCACACAAGAGAACTATCTGTAAGCATTACTTTTTTTACATGCCCGGTTTCATTGGTAATATGAAATGTTTTGTTGGCTGCAATCTGTTTTACTGGTTGACCAGCATTTTGCATCCACAAATACCCGAGAGTCATCAGCAGAAGAATACTGGCCGCTGCCACCCATTTAAAAGGACGGCTATAAAGCCAGAATGTTTTTTGTTTTGAAGCACGGTTCCGGAACGTAGTGAGGAACTGTTGCCGGTATTGTTCCGTTTTTTCAGCAGATAGTTGAACAGGCTTTTCTTCACCGAGTTGTTCATACCAGCTTTCGAGCAGGGCAAGCTCTTCCGGCGTACATTTTCCGGTATGGAATTTTTCCAGCAGGGCTTTGGCCCGGGACTGATTATAGGATGTCATATACAGGAAGAATACCCGCTCACCGAAGGATGTTAACCGGTTTCAGGTTAACAAATTGTAAACAAAACAAACGCGGAAACCATATTAGCCGATACAGCAGGATTGGTTTTGATATGCGCTTTCACCTGTTCCAAAGCGCGGGCATACAGCACACGCGCAGAACCTGGTTCAATACCAAGGATGGTTGCAATTTTTTGATAGGAATATTGATGTTTTACTCTGAGCGTAAACAATTGTTGCTGATGAGGAGTAAGTGCTTCGATAGCTTCCTGCAAAAGAGCTTCCCGGAGGCCGTGAAGCGATTCCCCTGCCAATGCATCATTATGCTCAACAGAATCGCTCAATAATATTTCCAGCTTTTGCAAATGATGCTGGTAGCGGCCACTGCTGCGGTAGTAATTAAAAATGCGGAGCTTTAAAGCGTGTAACAAATAATACTCGAGTGTTTCATCTTTTGGTAGTTCGCTCCATTTTTCCCAGGCGGAGAGCAGGATATCCTGCACGAGATCAAATCCGTCCTGTTCATTTGTTTTGGCAATGGCAATGCCAAGCAGTTTATCCCAATAAGTGGCAACGGCAGCTTCGAATGCCGCTTGCGGGGAAGGATAAACAAATGAAATATTGCGCACTGTCATAAGCGGATTGAATACCGTTTAACAGGCGAAGATAAACTGGCAGTATTAAGGCAACGTTAACTGGGATGTATTATGATATTCCGGACCATTTCCTAAATAGGTGCAGCCGTTGCCTCATTAGCAGCTGGCAGGTCGCAGGCTTCAAAGTAAATTGATCCTGCATAAACTTTTTTTATGAAAGTTACAATCCCCGTTATAGCCATTGCTCTGCTACTCTTCTTAAATAGTTGCAGTAAGAACGATACTCCTGACGCGTACGCAACAGAAGAATTCCCTCAAAGAGCCATCCTGGTCATCGACAATGAAAATGACCCTGTTTTTTATGATTACCTGTATTCCCTTGGTGGGGATGTGATACGTGCCGAAGTGGAAAAAGATGACGACAAAGTGAGATATCTATATAATTCAAGCCATGCAACCGAGTGTGTATGGATTGCACACGTAGCAGGAACGGGTCTTTACTATTTCCAACTGGCCAGTGATACAGGCACATACCTGATAGCTACAACCAATCCGACAGACAATACGCAATATATGCTGGATGTTTCTTCGGGAAAAGGATATCACCAGGAAGAACTATTCAGGGCTCACGATACCAGGAGAGAAAATGGAGTTAAAATTATGACGCTTGAAAGCTATGCTTATCCTAAACATTATTTTTCACATGAAGGCGTAGGTACACTCACCAATGGAATCAGGTTAAACGAGCAAGCTCATTCTGAAAATGCCGTCAGGGTTAGATGGTACCCACGACAGCTTTAGCAGTCCCTCTTCAGTAATATTCAATTCAATCTACAACGGCTTGCTGCTGAAAGACCATTCTTTTAGTATCCGATCTTATATTTTTGTTACCAACTACCCTCCCTATCTTCTTTTGCCCAAAATATTCCACTTTTGCATACTTTAGTATCAGGAACGATCGCAAACAAAAAGTATTATCTTTCATTTCGTGGCAGCAGTAATATACAATGAACAGGAATTATTAGTCCGGCTGAAACAAGGAGATGAATCAGCTTTTACTGCATTGTACAACACCTACTGGAAGCCACTTTACTATCTGGCATATAAGCATTTACAATCATCACAGGCAGCGGAGGAAATTGTGCAGGAAGTATTCCTGGCACTCTGGGAAAAAAAGGCTATTCTGACCATCCATTCCCCGGGTATGTACCTCGCAGCTATGACCCGGTATGCTGTGTACCGGCATATTGCCCGGGAAAAGAAGTATCCCATTCTATGTACCGACCAGGAAGCATCAACACAGTTATTAAGTGAAGAAGCTGCCAGAACCATTGATAATAAGTTGCTGTTTGATATGGTAGCTAAGTTATCAGGCCGCTTGCCCGAGAAATGCCGCATGGTATTCATCAGCAATAAATTGCTGGACCAACCAATACAGGAGATAGCCGAACAAATGAATATTTCTACCAGGACAGCAGAAGCCCATCTGTCCAAAGCCTTAAAGGTTATGCGCAATCACCTCGGCACCGCATCTTCCCTGCTCCTCTTTTAAGCCCCCTTTCAAATTTTTTTTAGGCCGACTACGTATAAAGACCCGTCGTTTGACTCTTTATATGTAAGACCTCTTTTTAACATTCAATATGGTACCAGAAGATATCAAGGAAATATCCCGCAAGTTCATGAGTGGTACCGCCACTGAAGAAGACACGGCCCTGTTGCACCAGTGGTATGATACATGGAGGGATGATGAAACCATTATACAGGCTGATTCAGAAGATCCTGATGTGATCGAAGCCCGTATGTTATCCCGTTTGCTGGAGCAGATCCGTCAAAAGACGGCCTCACCTGCGCAGGTTGTTACGCTATCAAAACGGAAATGGTGGAAAGTGGCCGCAGCAGCAGCCATTATTATAGCAGCAGGTGCCGGCCTGGTTTTCTGGCAACAACAATCCGGTAGCAATACCGGTCAAGGTCCGCTTGCTCTTGCAGATACAACATCCGGCATTCAACCAGGCGTTGACAAAGCACTGCTCACCCTC
>CBHEUU010000039.1:0-14468 GCA_965990355.1 uncultured Chitinophagaceae bacterium | reverse complement strand
AACGGGTAACGATAGTTTTTTAATTAATTGATCACCTTCGCCCCAAAATATTTATGCAATACTTCCGGCAACTGTATTCCTTCCGCAGTCTGGTTATTTTCCAGCAGGCATGCCACGATCCTTGGCAAAGCAAGAGAGCTTCCGTTCAATGAATGCAGCAATTGCGTTTTACCACTGGCATCTTTAAAGCGGATCTTCATCCGGTTGGTTTGATATGCTTCAAAATTGGAAACAGAACTTACTTCCAGCCATCTCTCCTGCGCAGCGCTATACACTTCAAAATCGTATGTAAAAGCAGAAGTGAAACTCATATCCCCACCGCAAAGCTCCAGGATACGGTAAGGAAGTTGCAGGCTGACCAGCAGCTTCTCCACGTGGCTCACCATTTCTTCCAGTGCTTCATAGCTTTTATCCGGATGTACCAACTGCACCAGTTCCACTTTTTCAAATTGGTGAACACGGTTCAATCCTCTTACATCTTTCCCAAAGCTGCCGGCTTCCCTGCGGAAACAAGGTGAATAGGCCGTCATGCGGATAGGCAGATCATCTGCTTTCACAATTTCATCGCGGTAGATATTGGTAACAGGCACTTCAGAAGTGGGGATCATATACAGGTTGTCTTCCGGCATATAATACATCTGCCCTTCTTTATCGGGAAGCTGCCCTGTTCCATAAGCAGTGGCTTCATTTACCATAAATGGTGGCAGGTATTCTGTATAACCTGCTGCAGTGTTGAAGTCAAGAAAATACTGGATCAGCGCACGTTGAAGTTTAGCTCCTTTTCCTTTGTATAATGGAAAACCGCTGCCAGTGATCTTGGCGCCCGTTTCAAAATCAACAATATCATATTTGCGGATCAGGTCCCAATGCGGCACAGAGCCCGCAGGAAGCTGTGGTTTAACGCCCGCTTCCCTGGCCACAACATTATCAGCCGGAGTTTTACCCGCAGGCACTTTATCAGACGGCAGGTTAGGCAGTTTTATTAAAAGATCATGCAGCTGCTTTTCCGTTTCCGCCAGTTTTTCGCCAATTGGTTGAAGGGAAGCATTTAAACCGGATACTGCCTGTTTTTTTGCTTCAGCCTCTTCTTTCTGTCCTTTAGCCATCAACTGGCCAATCTCTTTGGAAATGCTGTTGACCTGTGATTTATTGGTATCGAACTCTAACTGTAGTTTCTTACGCTGATCATCCAGGGCAATGATCTCATCCACCAGCCCTGGCTCCGGGAAATATTTGACGCCCAGTTTACTTTTAACCCCCTCCGGGTCCTGGCGCAATTGCTGTAACTGCAACATTTGATTTGAATTTGCGCAAAGATAAGTCACCGTATCTTTGCAATTATGTTTGCAACAGACGATCTTCAACAACGGTGGTGGAACCTGGAAGCCAGGCTGGTAGAGCGGTTTGGGAAAAAGCCCGACATGGAAACTATTTTATTCCTGATCGGCATCCAGGAATTCGGACAGATAAAGAAAAAATTCAGCAAAGAGCAGAAGCAAGACCTCATGCATGTTGCCGTTTGCCAGCTTCTGGCGCCCAGCGGCTATTATGAGCTGGAAAAAACGGATCAGGATGGCTGGCCTCATTTCCGTCAGTTGAAACCCATGCCTGATATGAGCCCTTTTGAACAGGAGAATTTCTTAAAAGACCATGTTTTGCTTTATTTTGAAGAACATGGATTTTGATCAGCCTCTGGCTGAGATTCGCTTCTTAATACACCATTAAACTACTACTGCTGATGAAAAAGATCTTTTTATTAGGGCTGGCTTTGCTTTCATTGCAATGGGCTTTCAGCCAAAAAGAAGTTACTGTTAAAAAGAAAGACAGGAAAAGGGATGTATTGTTGCAAACAAATTACGGCGATATCGTATTACGTCTTTCTGATTCCACTCCACTTCACCGGGATAATTTCATAAAACTTGTCAAGAGTGGTTATTACGACAGCCTGTTGTTCCACCGGGTGATCAACCGTTTTATGATACAGGGTGGCGATCGTGACAGCAAAAATGCCCCAGCAGGAAAACCACTTGGAAACGGCGACCTCAATTATACAGTGCCGGCAGAATTCCGCCCCGGCCTGTTTCATCAGAAAGGTGTACTTGCTGCAGCTCGGGAGGGCGACGATGTGAACCCGCAAAAAGCCAGCAGCAGCAGCCAGTTCTATATTGTACAGGGAAAAACATTTACCGACAATGGGCTTGACTCTGTAGAAACTTACCGGCTGAAAAGAAAAATACCTGCGGCACAGCGCGAAGTATATAAAACGATAGGCGGTACACCGCATCTTGATCAAAACTATACCATCTTCGGTACGGTGGTTAAGGGGCTGGATGTAGTGGACCAGATCGCTGCAGTACCCACCAGCAAAGCAGAAGACAGGGACAGACCATTGAAAGATGTAAGGATTATAAAAGCGAAACTGATAAAAAGAAAAAAATACAAGGGTTAGGTAATTTAAAAAAGCGATCCGCCGTTGGCGGATCGCTTTTTTAAAAGAATGTTTATTTAGATTAGTTGCCTATAGGAGTTGTTCCACCTCCGCTTGCACGCTTGTTCTCATCATCCAATCCTGTCTTACGCTGACGTGCTGATTTCACCTGGTTGCTACCAAAGCGGTAAGCGAAGTTGAGTTTGAACTGACGGCTTTCCCAGTTACCACTGGCAATATTGGTTACACCGGTAAAGTTGCTTTCGCCTTTCCATTTCATCAGCTTGAACATATCGCTCACTACTGCTCTCACTGTTCCTTTTCCTTTAAGAATAGTTTTGGTGAAACCTCCATCTATACCATAGATCGAGCTGCTCTTGAATGTTCCCTGCCAGATGGTAGGAGAGTTATAGAAACCTGTCAGCTCAGCAGACAGTGTTTTACTCAGCTTGAAGCTGTTTTGCATATAAAAACTCATCGCATACACATCCAGGTTGATATTCCTGTCGCCACCACCAAAATTGGCTTTATAGTGGGAGTAATACGCATTCAGGTTTGCAAAGAAGCTATACCATTTATACTGGAACGGATAGCTCACGTTGATACTGATGATATCCTGTGTCGCCAGGTTCTTTTTGATCAGGAATGCTTCTGATTTATTGATGGTATCAGGTAACTGGGTAAAGATATCCTTTACATGGCTATAGTTCAGCGCAGTGTTCAGCTTGTACTTATAGGTATGGGTAAGACCAAAGCTGTTAGTGTACTGAGGCCTCAACTGTGTATTACCTTTCAGAAAAGTATAGTCGTTCAGTTTGAACTCAAACGGATTCAGATCCTGGTACACCGGGCGGTCAATACGACGGCTGTAAGTAATACCAAACTGACTCATCGGGTTTTTATTGAACGTAATGGCTGCACTTGGGAAGAAGTCAGTATAGTTCCTGTTGATAGATGAATCATAAGGAACGTATGTGCCAGTTGCATCATCAAATTGCAAACCGGTTGATCTGCCTTTTGAATCTGTGTTCTCCACGCGTAAACCTGCCTGGATCATAAATCCTTTGAAAGCACGGTTATAATTGACATATCCGGCATTCACATTTTCTTTATAGGTAAACCGGTTGCTGCGGTCTTTGTCCAGCACTTCATTGCTTCCATCCACATCATAACGTTGGAAGTCGTTATCTGTGCTCACATAGCCAAATTTACCACCAATGCCCAATCTTCCCTTTTTGAAATTCTGCTCCCAGTCTACTTTTACTGAATAAATATCGATATCTGTAGGGGCGATCATGCGGTACACATTACTGTAAGTAGGCACTTTCTGACCATTATTCATAATATCATAATAATGGTTGGGCTGAAACTGGTTACTACGGTTTTTAAAGAAACCATAGTCGGCATCCACGTTCAATTCGCTTCCTCCAGTTACTGCATAGCGGTAGTTCACGTTGAAGTTCACATTGTCCCTCTTCAGATCATTATCGCTGTTGGCTTCCAGTAAACGTACCAGCTCACCGGTAGGCTTGTAATAGATATTCATTGGACCAACGCTATTCATCCTGCCATCAGAAAGGTTACCAGTTACGATAGCGCCAACTGTGCTTTTAGCATTCAGGAAATAATCAGCACCCGCTTTGAAGTTATGACCATTGTCATTGTAGTTCTTCATACGGTTGGTTTGATCAAAAATGGAATCACCTTGCGAACGGTAGAGTTGGAAATTGTTCACGTTCAAACCACGGTTGTAATTGTAATTACCAAACAGGTTCATTTTACCATTGCGATGATTCAATGAAATGCCTCCGTTGTATTTGGCGTATGTGCCAATAGCATAACCGGCATTTACAGAACCATTGGTACCAAAAGTTTTGTTCTTTTTCAATTTGATATTGATGATGCCTGCATTACCCGCTGCCTCATATTTGGCAGAAGGATTAGTGATCAACTCTATCGCTTCGATCTGTGAGGATTGAAGGCTTTTAAGATAATTGGCCAGGTCAGCTCCGGCAAGCGGGCTGGGTTTGCCATCAATGAACACCTGCACACCGTTTTTACCGGCTAGGCTCAGGTTATCATCTTTATCAACCATCACGCCGGGTGATTTACGAAGCAGTTCCAATGCATCCTGACCAACGGAGTTGATAGTGCCTTCCACGTTCAGAATGGTTTTATCTGCCTTCACTTCCACAATCGGTTTTTGGGAAGTAACGGTAACGCCTTGCAGGGCGCCTTCCGCTTTAATCAGTGTGAGTGTCTCCACATTCACATCAGAAGCAAGATCAAATACTTTTGAATAAGCAGGCAGGTAGCCCACATAAGAAACACCGACCAGGTATTTACCTGCATCAGCCTGGAAAGAAAAATTACCCTGATTATCTGAAACAGTTAATTTAACTACAGAAGAGTCTTTTGCTTTTAGTAAGGACACAGTAGTTTTTTCCAATCCTTTTCCCTGCTGGTCTTTCACAACCCCGGAAACTTTTTGTGCAAATGCCGCCGAACTTAAGAGAACTGCAGCTAGTAATAGTGTGAATAATTTTCTCATAACGTCCCTGTTTTAGGTTAAGGTGCACAAAGATACCCTTGAGTCACAGGACTGTAAATCACTTGCCGACAAGTGGTGCAAAAACTGGCATGAACGGCGTTTATTTTCCGGTGAACCGCGAAAAAAAAATCTTGTGGTTATCATAGCCTTTACTCATATTTGCGGTCAAATCATTCATTATGAGTTACCCAGCCAATCTTCGTTATACAAAAGACCATGAATGGATCAGCCTGGAGGGCGACACTGCTACTATAGGTATTACTGATTTTGCCCAGCGCGAACTGGGTGATATTGTGTATGTAGAAGTGGAAACCATCGGTAAAGCACTTGCCTCAGGAGCTGTTTTCGGTACAGTTGAGGCGGTAAAAACCGTATCTGATCTTTTTCTGCCGGTCAGCGGTACTATCCTGGAATTAAATTCCGAATTGGGCAACTCTCCCGAACTCGTGAATTCAGACCCCTATGGTAAAGGCTGGATGATCAAAATGAAGGTCGATAACCCCGCTGACGTGAGCGCCCTGCTCGACGCCGCAGGTTATGAGGCCGTTGTTGGATAATCCGCTACAGCCAATCCGCCTATTTCCTGGTTGCGTACATTAGATAAGTAAGTGGCCAACTGTTGAACACAAGTATCAAATACAGTGAACAGGAGCTTGTTGCGTTGTTACAACAACGCCAGGAGAAGTCTTTTGACTACTTGTACGACAACTATTCCGGGGCATTGCTGGGAGTAGTGGGAGGTATTATCAGCGACCAGGAGACCGCGAAGGATGTATTGCAGGACGTATTTGTGAATATCTGGAGAAAGATCGAATCTTACGATCCTGCCAAAGGCCGCCTTTTTACCTGGATGATGAACATCGCCAGGAACGCCGCTATTGACAAAATAAGGTCAAGAAACTACCAGGACTCCCTAAAGAACCATCCCATTCCTGACAATGCTGATATCAGCCTGCCCGCAACAGCGGCACAGGTAGATGATGTCGGGCTCAGGAAAGTATTGTCGCAATTGAAAGACGAGCACCGGGTACTGGTCGACCTGTCTTATTTCCAGGGCTATACGCATGAAGAGATCGCCCGGGTAATGAATATCCCTTTAGGAACAGTAAAAACAAGAATAAGAAGTGCATTGATTCATTTAAGGAACATGATTACGCATCAATGAACGTACAGGAATACATATCAAGTGGTATTATAGAGAGCTATGTGCTGGGACTGGCCTCTCCGGATGAGCAGCGCGAATTCGAACAGATTTGCCAGCATTATCCTGAGGTACTGGAAGCCCGTATAGCTTTTGAAAAATCGCTGGAAAAACAGGCGATGAAGAATGCTATTGCTCCTCCTGTTACCATCACAGAAGAAATAAGAACGGCCGCTTTGAAACACCCTGGCACCAGGGTGATCGCAATTAAAAAGACACCTGTTGTCAAGATCAACTGGGCTAAATATGCCGCAGCAGCTGCAGTGGTTGTACTAGCGGGAAGTCTTATATGGAATATTTCGCTTTACATTGAAAACAGGCGGCTGAAGACAGACTATACAACCACTGTTGCAAAACTGGCTGATATAGAAAAGGACCTTCTCATGATCCGGAATAACCCCAATGTGAAAATGGCTGCCATGAAAGGAATGGAAGTTTCGCCCACTTCAATGGCTACTGTGTATTGGGACACAACTTCCAGAGACGTATTCCTGCTGGTAAACAACCTGCCTCAGCCCGCCACCGATAAACAATACCAGCTCTGGGCACTATTAGACGGCAAACCTATAGACCTTGGTATGGTTGACAATAATATGCTCCGTGGTCAGCAACGCTTACTGCTTCGTATGAAAAATGTAGGCAATGCCCAGGCATTCGCCATTACGCTTGAGAAAAAAGGCGGCAACCCCAAACCAGAAGGTGATATGTATGTAATGGGCAAGCTGTAACTATCCCGGAAATCCAACTACTCTTCTTCTCCGTAAATAACAAGAACCCTGTTAATCGCTGTACGCGATCTTTGGTTCTATAGTTGGTAACGGAGGCCTCTTCCGGGGCCTCTTCTTGGATGCTGCAAAAGAAGAAGCTATTATTGCAAAAAATTAAATCTTGTTACATCGCTCCACGCTGGCCATTCTAGCCTGGCTTATACTCTGTACCGTACTTCTCACTTTACCTGGTTCTTCCTTCCCCAGCAAAAACTGGATGGGAGATATTGGTCTTGACAAATGGATACATATTTTCTTATTCGGTGTAATGGCCTTCCTGGTTTGCTGGACAATTTTTAAGAGCAGTAAAAAGCCAGGGAAAAACAGGTTATACTTTATTATCGCCGGTTTACTTTGTATCGCTTACGGAGTGATCATGGAATATGTGCAGAAGTATTATGTTCCTAACCGGTCATTTGATGTCGGGGATATTATAGCAGATTCAGTCGGTAGTGTAATTGGAACAGTTTACAGTATCAGAAGGTATATAAAAAAATAGACCCCTGTAGAAACAGGGGTCGCAACCAAAACTAACTGCTTATGAGAAAATTGACTGCTTTTATAATTATGTTGTTGTCGTCGTGTTGTGTAATTCTATAACGCAAATTTACTGCCATTAGTGTTATCAGTGTTGTTAACGAATGTCTAAAAGAGCTTTTGTCGTATTTTCACCTCAATGCCTTTAGTAAAACCTCATCTTGTAGACTTTTTTTCCCAACCCGAGTTTAATCCTGAATAACACTTTAAAGAACTGCGTTTTATCTAAGATGCATTCACTATGAATAATGCACAAACCAGACCAAACTGATTATTGGACGTTATCTGAAGATATAAACCTGCGTAATCCTTAGATTAAAAATAGATTAGAACACATTGCTGTCTCCCAGTAAGAGAATGAATATCAAACATATCCATTCCTGTCTATGAAGAAAGACCTGATAAGTTAAGAGTAAGTACGTACTATTAATGAAGCGTTAATTCTGCTTTGTAAGCTTTTCAGAGTTTTCCGTAAACTGCAATGCGTCAATCAGCTCTTCTATTCCGCCATTCAGTACTTCCTGCAAATTATAGAGTGTAAGGCCGATACGATGGTCGGTTACCCGGCCCTGCGGAAAATTATATGTCCTGATTTTTGCGCTCCTGTCACCGGTACTCACCAAGCTTTTCCGGTGGCGGGCAATTTCATCCTCCTGTTTTCTCACTTGCTCTTCATAGAGTTTTGTCCGCAACATCTGCATGGCTTTTTCCCTGTTGCCCAGCTGCGAGCGTTCCGTTTGGCAAACTACTACAGTGCCGGTTGGAATATGGGTGAGCATTACTTTCGTTTCTACTTTATTTACATTCTGACCACCTGCTCCACCACTCCGGGCCGTTTCCATTTTTACAGCTGCAGGGTTCAATTCACAATCCACTTCCGCTGCGTCGGGCATCACCGCCACTGTAGCCGCAGATGTATGCACCCGGCCGGAACCTTCGGTATCAGGTACCCGTTGCACGCGGTGCACGCCGCTTTCAAATTTAAGCGTGCCATATACATCATCACCGGTCACTTCCAGCTGCACTTCCTTGTAACCTCCTACAGTTCCTTCATTTTCGCTCAGCAGCGCTGTTTTCCACCCTTTCCTTTCGCAATAACGCATATACATCCGCAAAAGGTCCCCGGCAAAAAGACTGGCTTCGTCGCCGCCTGTGCCGGCCCGGATCTCAAGAATCGCATTTTTCTCATCCTGCGGATCTTTGGGGATCAGCAACTGGCGGATATGCGCTTCTGCCTGCTGCTTCTTTTCTTCCAGCTCCGGCGCTTCCAGCTTGGCCAGATCGCGCAATTCCTCATCATCACCATTCAGCGCTTCTTTATAGAACTCAATATCATCCAGGATCTTCCGGTAATCATTATAGGCTATCACTATCTTCTCCAGGCTGCGATATTCCTTGCTGGTTTCCGCAAACCGCTTGTTATTGCCCACGATCTCAGGATTGGTGAGGGCAACTCCCAATTGGTCAAATCTTGCTTTTATCGCTTCAAGTCTGTCTAACATAGCAACTTCCGTTAAAAATGTGGGCAAAGGTAACAAGAATAATTTTTTGGGATTTGGATTTTCAATACAGGAATTTTGCCGGATGGCGTATAAAAAATTCAGTGCCCCCCAAATCTTCGACGGGCAACGGATGCTGGGCAACGGCTATGTATTGATCACAACGGAACAGGGAGTAGTGGAAGCCATGGTTTCCCTGGAGGAAGCCGGCGATGATATCCTTCAACTGGATGGCATACTCAGCCCCGGTTTTATCAACTGTCATTGCCACCTGGAACTAAGCCATCTCAAAGGAGCCATACCGGAAAAAACAGGATTGATCGATTTTGTATGGAATGTCATCCGCAACCGTCACTATGCAGAAGAAGAAATTTTTCAGGCTATTGAAAAAGCTGAAGAAGAGATGCTCCGGAATGGTATCATTGCTGTTGGTGATATCTGTAACAACATATTGACAGCTCCTCAAAAAACAAAAGGGAATCTTCGTTATCATAATTTTATTGAAGCAAGCGGTTTTGTGAATGCCGTCGCACCGGAGCGGTTTCAGCGCGCAGTGGATATTTATAACATTTTCACCAAAGATTCTTCTTTCAATTCTATTGTACCGCATGCGCCTTATTCAGTAGCAGAGGAACTATGGAAAAAGATCATTGATTTTCCCGGCAATCAATTGCTCACTATCCACAACCAGGAAACAATCCCGGAAAATGAACTGTTCATGCAAAAGCAGGGAGGTTTTTTATCTTTTTATGAAAAGATGAACATTGATATATCCTCATTCACTGCTTCAGGTAAAACCAGTTTGCAAACTTATCTCCCAAAATTTTTACCCAGCCAGCAAGTGATACTGGTGCATAACGTTTATACCTCAAGGGAAGATGTACTGTTCAGCAAGCAGCTGCCTCATCCTTCCTGCTATTGGTGCCTTTGCCCCAATGCAAATCTTTATATCACCGGGCAATTGCCGGATATAAAGATGCTGATGGAAGAACAATGTGAAATAGTGTTGGGTACAGATAGTTTGGCTTCCAATCATCAATTGAGTGTACTGGCAGAAATGAAAAGCATTCAGCAGGAATTTCCTTCCATTTCATTGTCTCAATTATTCAACTGGGCCACATTGAATGGAGCAAAGGCTTTGAAAGCAGATGATGTATTGGGAAGTTTTGAAAAAGGAAAGAAACCGGGAGTGGTTGTTTGCAAAGAAGATTTATCAGCATGCACACGTTTGCTTTGATTGATGTTATCACCCCAGGATCTCCCGCAGCACAGGCAATGTTCTCATCGTTCCAAAATCCTGTATATGCAAAGTATAATACTTCTCATACGCCTGTAATAAACTACGCCGGAACTCATGATGCAGCTTTATATCTTCCAGTTCTTCCGGTTGCTGCACTTTCAACAACTGTGAAGTGATAAATGCCTGCTTATCCTCCAGCATAAAACGATGATAGGGAGCTTCTGCCACAAAAATGCCTTCCTGCAGATCCAGGTATGGCCTGCCCGGAGAATAATTATCCTGTATCCGCAATCCAAAGAACACCGGCAGATGCAACGCAAAGAATAAAGGGAAATTAGCAGCCACTGTATCAGAACCAGCATCCAGATGCAGCAAAGCATCTTCCGCAAAATGATAAAGATCAGGGTTTGATTCCGGCTGTTTAAGGCATTTACCCAGCAGCTCGATCATAAAAAGTGCAACAGCATTTTTTTTAACGTCAGATAACAAGTGCTGATAAATGTATCCCCATTTGAACTCCTTGATACGTTGCAATTGCTTCAGCTCGCTATGATAAACGATCATGTCGAGTACTGCCGAAGGTTGAAAAAGATTGGCCTTACCACTTCCTTTTTTGGTGGAAGTGCGCACGCCATTCACCATGTACGATTGCAGGCCAAACAGCTCGGTGAAAATGGAAACGATCACACTTGTTTCGCCATACTTCACCGTGCGTAACACAATCCCTTTTGTATGATGCAGTTTATCCGGCATTTTATTTACTGATAAAAACAATTTTAGCCGCCGTGTTTTCCGTGCGGCCGTCATTACTGATCAGCACAAGGTAAACTCCCGTGGAGATGCGCCTGCCCCTGTAATCCTTTCCATCCCAAACAGCCTGGCCACCCAATGCGCGTGTTTGGTACACCAACCGGCCATCCAGCTCTGTAATTTTCACAATGGCATTATTCACCAATCCACGGATCCCGATCGTACCCGAATAGCCCGGGGGCACAGGATTAGGAAACACCAGCACATTTTCATTACGTTCGCCACCTTCAGTAGCCGTGCTGCGGAAAGAACATATTCCTTTTGCTGTTGCAAAAAACACTTCACCGGTTTGCCCGTTGATCGTTACTTTCTTAACAATATTACTCAGCAGCGGGCTATTGGTTTCTGTAAATTGATAGATCACGTCTTCTCCCGTTGCACTGACCAGCCAAACACCGTTGTCTGTAGCTACCCATTTACGGTTGGCGCCATCCACTGCGATGCTACGCACTTGCTGTCCATTGAAAAGATATCCTGCAAAATTGCCCTGCTTCACCACCGGCCAAACGGCTTCACAACCCTGACCGGTAAACACCTGCCCCGGACATTGGATCACGCCAATACCATTGGCAGTGCCCACCCAGATAAAACCATTTTTATCTTTTGCGATGCACAACACATCTGCAGCAGGAAGATTACCATTTCCCGCACCCGCTCCGAATTTTTTCCAGTGATCATCTCCGGTATTTTCAACCGAAGCTCCCGGGTCATAACAAAGCAATCCCCCGGATTTGGAAACTACGATCCATTTATAGTTATCGTCGTCAGCTACAATTTGCGTCAATGCATTTTCCGGCAGCAGGAAAGGGACTGAAAATTTGATCCAGCTGCCATCTTGTTTTTTTGCAAGCAAAGGTTGAGGCGCGCCGTAATTGGACAACCACAACAACCTGTCTTTATCAAAAGTGAGTCCCGACACACGGTAGCTTCCCGGATCACCTGTAGCCGGTGACAACACTCCGGCTTTGGTAATGGAAAATGATAATGGCTGCGTGATATGCAAAAGCCCTCCGCCAAAAGAACCTGCCCATATTGATTCATCTTTTGGATCTATTGCGATAGTGATATAATCCAGTAATGTATCAATTTGTGTAAAGCGATAGCGGTTGATATTTGTCCATTCCCCTTCTTTTAAAATATAAATACCATTGCCATTGTACTGGTAATTCCAGGCCTCATTCACTTCACCGGCTGTAGCATAAAAAGTATTATTATAAACAGTCATTTCGCCGCTGGCTGTTGCTTCGGGAGAATTAAGTTTGTATTGCTCATAGGATGATGCGGTGAAATGTGTCAGTCCTCCGAATTGATCAGCCAGCCAGGGATCATTTTGCAACAGTATTGCTCTGCGTGGTGACGACAAAGGTTCTACCTGTGCGATCACGCGTCCGGTAGTGCCGTCACTATTAAGAATAACAATCCTGCTTTCGCCGTTTGTTTTTCGCTGGCAAAGCAGCACCTTATTTTCAGACACGGTTGCACTCACAATGGGCCATTCATCCTGGTACCATATTCCCCAATTGTTGCCATTCCATGTCCATAACTTATTTTCAGCTTCTGCAATAAGATTGTTCTGAATGGTAAACACATTCCTGCAGGTGCCCGAGGGAAGACCGTTACTTCCGCTTAGCATTTCCCACTGGCTATGATCAGCCAGATTGCCTGCATTTCGAAACGCACGCTTCAATCCCTGTTCAGTAGCTGCATAAAACATGGCAGCATCGCTGGCAAACCCATTTACTTTTACCTGCTGGCCGCCGTTGCCGATAAACCAGGAGTCTTTCACTTCATACTTATCACCGTCAATCACCACCACACCAAGACCTGTTGACAGGTAGTAATTCTTTTCCAGCGGATAAATGCTGTAGATCGTCTTATCTCCAATGATATTATCCCGCTTGATATCCGGAAGATTGATGATATCATTCCGGTAAAGGATATCAATATTGCTATTGCTATATGCAATAAAAAGTTTTTCCTGCGCATTGTCATAGCAGATAGCACTGATGCCTGTTTCGTTAAGACCAGTAACACGGCTAAGCCGTTCAATGCTATTGTCTGACAGGGTAACCGAAAACAAGCTGTATGGAGTAGCAGCAAACACTTTCCCTTTGCCAGCGGCCAGGTCGATCGTGCTATTATAAGGGAGATACTCCTTCCAGAGCCCGATAGGGGCAATTAACTGCTGCGCAGGCAGGCAGGCGGAAAAACAGCAGAATAGTATCAGGAAAAGGGACCTCACCTGCCAAAATTATCGCAAACAGTTGATAAGCAATCAAACTGCCGGGGTTGGCCTTTTTTCTGTTTCTTTGCAAGCTCATTCAGAATCTACAATTATATATGTGGCGGAAACTCGGACAATTTATTCTGGCCTACCGTTGGCCTCTTTTGCTGGTGCTGATCGCAGCTACCGCATTAATGGCCTACTATGCATCCAAGGTGCAGTTGAGTTATGATTTTACGCGGGCTATCCCGGCAGACCATCCTGCCAATAAAACCTACCAGGCATTCAAAGAAAAATATGGCCAGGACGGCAACCTGATGGTGATCGGTATTCAAACAGACAAACTGTTTGAAGAAAAGCTGTTTAATGAATACACGCAACTTCAGCTCCAGTTAAAAAAAGCTCTCGGTGTTACAGATGTGATTTCTGTTCCTTCTGCAATCAATCTTATAAAAGATTCGGCAACAGAGAAGCTGAATGCTACGCCAATTTTCCCTGAAAAAACATTGTCGCAGGCCGAGCTGGACAGCAGTGCAGCTATCTTCCTGAGTCTTCCTTTTTACCAGGGGCTTTTATATAATCCGCAATCACATGCCTGGTTGATGGGCGTTAGCGTGGAAAAAACACTGATCAATTCCAAAAAAAGAAATGATGTTGTATCCGGCATCACACAGCTGGTAGATTCATTCAGCAAAAAGACCGGACAACAGGTTTACCTGAGTGGCCTTCCTTTGATCCGCGCTGAAATGTCTACGCGTGTTGCATCTGAAATGCAGTTCTTCCTGCTGGCATCAATTGTCTTATCTGCACTCATTCTTTTGCTGTTCTTCCGTTCTGTAAGTTCCATGTTGCTTTCACTCACCGTAGTGATCATCGGTGTGGTATGGACGATGGGCACAATGCACCTGTGTGGTTATAAGATCACTTTGCTAACGGCACTGATCCCACCATTGCTCGTGGTGATCGGTATTCCCAACTGTATTTATTTTCTCAATAAATATCATACAGCTTACAACGATACCAAAGACCGCAACCAGGCTTTGGTGACCATGGTAGGCCGGATGGGTATTGTTACCCTATTCTGTAATCTTGCTGCTGCTATTGGGTTTGCAGTATTTGCCTTAACAAAAAGTGAGATACTGCAGGAGTTTGGCGTGGTAGCAGGGATCAATATCATGGTTTTATTTTTCGTCAGCCTGGTCATGATTCCA
>CBHEUU010000038.1:0-14698 GCA_965990355.1 uncultured Chitinophagaceae bacterium | reverse complement strand
CCTGGAGATCTTTCAGCACATCGCGGTATAAAGCCGCCCATACTCCCTGTGGAATATTCCGTGTGTTCAGATCATACCGGCTTTCTCCCAGGTAGGTTGTTTCCTGCCAGTGCTGAATGATCAACCGGAATATGTTCAGGTTAACATTGGAAGAACTAAGTGTACGGACCAATCCTCTTTCTGCATTGGTAACAAGTGAAGTTGCAGCAACCATTGGAGGGTTCTTCGGGTCCTCGTTCAGGCTGGACAGGTCCTTTTTGCAGGACGCCAGCACTGATACAATGAATAATATACTTACAAGATACTTTGTCATAGCAATATGTTTAAAATCTTAATCGGATGTTGAAGGCAAATGTGCGGGTGGTAGGATAAGCACCTCCCTGGTATCCTTGCAGGTTACCTGAGCTGATTGTTTCTTCCGGATCTGAATAAGGAAGATTCTTATGAATGATCCAGAGATTCCTGCCGATCAGTGAAAGATCAATTCCTTTGAACGGACGGATCTTTGACATTAATGATTTAGGCAATGAATAGCTCAACACAGCTTCTCTTAATTTTACATAACTGGCATCATAAACAAAACCAGCAGCAGGTATCAGATCTTCAGCACCAAATGTTGCATACTCATTCGCTATATGTGTAACATTTGGCTTTCCATCTTCATGCACACCAGGCATAATCACACCACCACCAGCAGACACAGGATCACGTGCCGGATTGCCGAGGTCATTCAATCCTGCTGTTTCAGGATAAAGGCCGGTGCCCATTCCGTAGAACAGGTCCAATGACCACACATCGCCGCCTTTACGCATATCAACCAGGAAGCTCAAAGAGAAGTCTTTGTACTTGAAAGTATTGTTGATACCTCCGATCCAATCGGGATTAGGATTACCAATCACTTCATTGGAAGTAGGAGAAGTTAGATAATACCCATCTTCGTCAACAGTACGTTGTCCATTAGTATAAATAAAATTGGACCCGCGGATCGTACCATAAGGTTGATTCAATGTTGCATTCAATGACACACCACCCTGGAAGGTAGCCAGTACAAGATTATCAGCATTCTCAAACAGATCGATCACTTTGTTCCTGTTCCTTGTCCAGTTCACTGTAACATTCCAGGAGAATGTTTTGCTTTGAAAAGGTGTACCGAATAATGACACTTCAATACCCCTGTTCCTGATAGTTCCTGAATTCAGGAATTTGGAACTATAACCTGAAGCAGGTGTAACAGCCAGTGGCAATATCTGATCAATAGTCTTGGCATTATAGTAAGAAATGTCAAACCCTACCCTGCTTTTCAGGAAAGACATTTCGAGACCAGCTTCCACGCTTCGTGTACGTTCGGGTTTGAGGTCAGGATTGTTCTTTGTGCTGGGGATAGTAGTGGTAGGGGCAGAACCAAAGGGAGGAAGGATATTATATACATCCAGTACGCTGTACAATGGTGCATCATTACCTACTTCTGCATAATTCAATCTTGCTTTACCATAAGAAAGCCATCCTACGTCAGGCAATAACTTAGAGAATGTAAATCCCAACGCGCCGGAAGGATAATAGTATACATTATTACCATCAGGCAAAGTAGATGATTTATCACGCCTGATCGTTCCATCAAGTGTGATCATATCCCTCCATGTTAAGGTGGCTCCGGCGAATACGCCATCTACCTCCCGCTCACCATCAAACTCCGTTGGTGCATTAAGAGGGTTGGCTGAGTTGTTTAATGAATAAATACCAGGTATGGTCAACCCGCCATTAGTAGAGGCGTCAATACTCTTGGTATGTTGCTTGCGGATATTCAGACCAAGCAATGCTTTAAAATTAAAATCCTGAGAGATGTCTTTATCGAGATTGGCCAACAAATCGTAATTTATTTCAGTATAAGAGCGGTTCACTCTTCTGTAAGAAGGAATACCAATACTTCCGACTGCCTGTCTTTCTTCCTGCTGTTCTGTGTAAGTATCCAACCCTACCCTTCCAAGAATATTCAGCCAGTCTGTTATTTTATAATTGAGATTGATATTACCGAATATGCGGTTGCGGCTGTCATTCTCAAAATTCTGATAACGGGTGAAATAAGGGTTATCCCAGAAGATAGGCACGAGGCCTGCCTCTGTTCTCGGATTCGCCCAGTTCCAGGTAGTGTTTTGCAATGTCCGGAAATAAGCTTCTTTCTGTTCTTTGACGTCTACATTGGTTTGCCACCATTGCCGGAAATTGGTAGCAACATTTTTATCATCATAACCGGTACCATATCTTCCTCTTCCATTTATATTGGAGAAGTTAGCAGTGGCGCCGGCTGTTAATTCAGGAGTGATATTATAAGTGCCGCCAAAGTTCACGAGGTTCTTGCTTACTTTACTGTTAGGAAGAATCCCTCTGTCATCTGTACGTGTATAACCGAGCTTAAATGAACCTTTGTCTGAAGCGCCATCTACAAAAACGCTTTGATTAGAAGAGGTAGCCGTCTGAAAAAAACTGGAAGGGTCGTTTGCAGCAGCTACCCACGGAGTGGCCTGCCTGTAAAAGGGCGATGTTGCATCAAAAGCATTCCACTGGTATACTAATAGGCTGGGATCGAAAGGCGCTCCGTAAGAAGCATCTTCTGTTGTTGGCACTACCTGATCGGGAATGCCATCTCCATTCACATCGAATTCATTAAAGTAAGAATCTTCATCGGGACCATAATAGGCTCCATAACCAGCGCCATACTCTTTCTGATACTTGGTAAATGTTTTTTTATCGATCTTACCAAAACCAAAACCAGAATTAACGGTAATACCTAAACCACGTGTAGCCTTCTTGGTTGTGATCAGGATAACACCATTATTACCACGGGAACCATACAGGGCACTTGCTGCAGCACCCTTCAATACAGAAACAGATTCAATATCATCAGGATTGATATCTGCAGCAGCATTACCATAATCATAGCCGCCTCTTCCTGTTGTTTGATCTGCGGTATTGGTATTATCATTGTTGTAAGGCACACCATCTACTACAAACAGCGCCTGGTTATTACCTACAAATGATTTTGTACCTCTTAACACCACATTGGTTGATCCACCAAGCGTGTTGGTTTGCCTTACTTCGAGGCCGGCCACTTTACCGGAAAGATTATTGACAAAATTATTGCTCCGGTTTTTGCTGAGTTCGGCGCCTTCCACATTTTGTGCAGCATAAGGCAGTTGATTTCTTGTACGCCGTATGCCTAATGCTGTTACTACTACTTCCTGTAAGTTACCTTGCGGTTGCAGTGTTACCGCCACGGTTGATTCAGTACCAATCTTAACTTCCTGCTCAACAAAACTTGTTGAAGTGATGACGAGTGATTGGCCTGGTTGTACTTCAATACGAAAATTTCCATTTGCATCGGCAGCTACGCCTGAGGTAGTTCCTTTAATAGTGATGTTGGCAAATGGAACGGGATCACCTTTTGCATCTTTTACTTGTCCTGTGATCGTTCTTGTTTGTGCTAGCGCCAATGCATAGAATAGCATCAGCACTGCAGTCAGTAATGCAGTTCTTCTCATGCGCTTAAATTTTTAGGTTACTACGCGGTTGTTGTTTACGGGGTCCTTCGGACAAAAGCAATGCATATTCCTGCCAGTTGTTGACAGTTACATGTATCCTCGGGGTGAACGTAGAGATGGTAGTGATCTAACGCAAGGTGGGTAGTTAGAAGAAGCAGTTAGTTTTGGTCTTTAGGTTCAGACAAACAGTTTTTTCTATTTGCTGCGTGAAAGTATTTATTTTTTTAACAAAAAGTTCTTTTAAATATTCATTGGATAATTCAGGATGATATTTATTTAATAAGTAGCATGCAACCAAGTTGTTCAGAAATAGACTCAATTGAAACGATCAGTTATACTTAGACATTAGAAGTAGGAGTAATAAAAAGCCCGAAAGTGTATCACTTTCGGGCTTAAGCCAAGGTAATCCCTGATAATTCAAATACAGTTCTTCTTATCTCGGTTCCTCGTAAGTAAATTTCTCATGGAAGTAAGTACGCGGAGTATACGCAGCACTTTGTGTCATAATATAACTTACTTCTAAAGATTTAACGGTTCCATCAGCATTAAATGTTGCTTTGTTCACTCCGGCAGGATTCAATACACAAGAACGCAGATTGCCTCCAGCTAATTCTCCATAATAATTTTTAACTGTAATGGCCCCAGTGCTCTCATCAATAAAAAATATTGGACTAAAAGTACCATAGTAAGAGTCGCCTGTACCACTTTTGATGGGATGCCCGTAGGCATTCACGTAGTTAATACCATCATACAGTGCAACCGAATTACTGGAATAAGTAATTAACTGCATCGAAATTGGATACCATCCAGTAAGAGAAGCATTAGTGACATCAACCATTGGAGAAGTTGCTTCCATCAAATAAATACCATCATACTTGTTCTTAGCATTTATACTGAACAGCATAGTCCCATAGTTTTTACTGATCGTACCAGTGGAAGCACTTTTAATCCTGACAGCCAACACATATTGTAGACTGAAATCAAACTCCGCTGTCTTAAGTTTCAGGTTCATTGTCGCTTTTTTCTGCCCTTTCGGTATAGTCAGATTCCAATTGTCAGCTGTATACAATGATGGAGGAAGAGCAACAAAGTGTTCACCATTCTCATCGTTATAAGTAACGATAGCATCAGGAGCTAACTCAAGAGCCACACTAATGTCCTGAGGAGCCCCGCCGCTTCCTGTGTAATTCACCACAATTGAAAAATCTTGTAACACGCCTGGTTTAGCATCGAAGGTATTTATATACAGGGGATAGGTGCTGGTAGTAGGAGATGCAATAATATCCGGCACTTCATTAAAAATTTCTATTACGTTCGTTGAATCTTTTGGGTCAAGTGTCTGATCCTCTTTCACGCAGGACGAGAAGCCCACAACACCAGCCAACAAAAGAAATATATAAGATCTTTTCATATTTAAAAAAATTTGATGTAGTTAATTAGTTTCTCCTGTCCCAGAAAACATAAGAACCGGTTGTAACACCTGAAGGAACATTTGCTGAATTTAATTGCGATTCTGTATCAGGATACAGTACCCGTCCCAACAACCTGTCTGGTGTACCAATTGAAGAAAGTTTTGATACAAAAGTGCGGCTCTGGTTAAGCGGAGTTGTGTTATCAATTTTCGGATAACCTGTTCTCCTGAACTCAGCCCAGGCTTCATGACCATGTATCATATTAAGTGCAACATACTTCTGAGTGATGATAGCTTCAAGCTTTTGCTCATTGCTTGCAGCAAGATCTATATTCACCAGGTAATTGGTAGCATTGTCGATCTCTGTGTGATAAGCTGCTGCAAGAGCAGTTGGGTTTGGTACACTGGCTCCGAAATAAGTATTTACTTTATATGTACCATCGCCGCTTTTATACAGATAAGCAAAAGAAGCTTCGATTCCTTTATTAAAGAGGGTTGTTACATCATCTCCTGTTGTCAGAATCCCTTTCAACCTTGCTTCAGCCTGCAGAAAGTAACTTTCTGCAGCCAACAAGATCGGTTGGCTCTGGCTTCTGCTTTTCAATACCCCAACTGCATTGTCATAGTTGTCTGAGAATTCATAGGTAGATCCATTGCCGCTATACCATACTGAACTTCCTGTTGGCGCCTGAGGCACTGTTTCTGCAGTTTCACCAAGTTGATTCCGTGCAGGAGTAAGTTTTCCTCTGTAAATGGCCTTAGCCCTTGCAGTATCAGATATTTTGGTGTTGTTATAAAAAGTAAGCACAAAATAAGTAGTAATCAAAGAACGGGCGGATCCTCCATCAGTATATGTGCTGTGATAAGCATTCCATGCTGGGTTTTGTTTACCGGAAGCTTTTGTGTAACCGGGATTAACAGAAGCATCAGCAGTGAGGAAGCCTGCCGCGTCGAACGTTGGTGTACCTGTAAAGACACCAGAATCTGAAGCCCTCACCAATAAACGCAATTTCAGTGTATTAGCCAATTGTTTCCATTTAGTGATATCATTTTTAAACATAGGATCAGCTGTACCTAAAGAATAAGTAAGCGGTAAAGGATTGGATGCGTTATTGATGGTAGCCAGTGCCTGATCAAGCTCTGCATAGATAGCCTTGTATACATCTTCTGCTTTATCATAAGATGGGTTCAATACTGATACACCTTTCAACGCATTCGTATACGGCACACTATTATATTGATCTACGAGGAACTGGAAGTTATAAGCTCTCATGATCCTTGCTGCTGCATTGAAATAAGCAAATTCATCTTTCCCATCGGTTTGCTCAATTACATATTGATAATCTTCCAGGTTATCATAAGTGCTGCTCCATAAACCCGTATAGCTTGTGTTATCATAATTGTAAGTAAGTGCAGATCCCCATCCGCCATAACCACCGGCGTTGGCAGTATATCCTACCATCCATGCACCATAAGTATTATAGCTTACGGAATTGGCTGCAGAGTATACAATAGCCTGCCCCAGTACCAGTTGAGGAGTAGAAGCAGTAGGATCATTAGGGTTTGTATTTACATCGAGATATTTCTTGCAGGAATTCAGTATCAACAAAACCGAAGCTGCCACTAATATTTTTCTCATTTTTTCGAATTTAAGATTGAACCAATTAGAAGTTTACTGAAAGAGTTGCTCCATAGTATCTTGACGGAGGGGTTTGACCCAGCGTGGTGACACCGATAGCATTACCATCAGAAAAATTGTATTCAGGATCAGTATAAATATTTGACTTGGCAGTAAAAATGAAAAGGTTTCGCCCCTGTACGCTCACTGAAGCACCTTTAATATATTTGATCTTGGTGATCAAAGAACGAGGGAGGTCATAGGTAAGAGATATTTCCCTGATTTTCCAGTAATCTCCTTTCAGCACATAGTTTGAAGCTACGTTCATATTGTATGCACCCTCACCATTAGCCCAGAAACCTGAACCACCATCACGAACCTGGATAGAAGTATTCTCAACATATTTTGAACCATCCCAGTAAGATGAATTGGGGAATACAAAGCGATCACGACCATACGCAACGGTTCTGATAGAAGAACCAGAGAAATCCATTGTAGAACCACCATTGTGATAGATATAAAAACCACCACGGTATTCAGCCAATGCCCAAAGACGGAAATTTTTAAACCGGACTTCGAGGTCAAGGCCTAAACGGTGTTTAGGATTTGTATTTCCCATGAATACATTAGATGTCCCTGCAGTGGGGTAACCTGTAATAGGATCAACAATAACACGTCCCTGATCGTCGCGCTGGTAGTCAATACCTTTAAGGATCGGGAACAGGTACCCTACTTCTGCATATACCTGTGCAGCACCACCAGTCGAAAGGGCCAGGATGCTCAGGTCATCACTTATTGAAACAACTTTGTTTTCATTGTAAGTATAGTTACCGCCAACTGTTACGTTCCAATCTTTAGTACGGATTGGTGTGTAGTGCAGCAGTGCTTCAATACCCTTGTTTGTTACTTCACCAGTATTGGTCCTGTAGCTTGAAAAACCTGTAGCGCGGGAAATGCCAGTGGCAACAGTCTGATCAACTGTGCTTGTTCTGTAGTATGTAAACCCGGCGTTTATTCTTCTGTCAAGCAGGTCTATGTCAAAACCGCCTTCCCAGCCTGTTGTGATCTCAGGGCTGATAGCAGGGTTAACTACAGTGCCGTCCAGTGTAAAGCCCGGGCCTGTACCTGAAAAAGGATAACCATTTGCCTGGCTGAAAGTAGGAAGCAATGAATATGCACCAATGCTTACGTTACCTACTTTAGACCAACCACCGCGGATCTTAAGATTGTCTATGATCTTGCTATCTCTAAGCCCCGGGATAGCTTCTGAAGCTATAAATGATACATCAGCTGCAGGATAGAAGAAGGAACGGTGATCGGGATCCAATACGGAGCGCCAATCGTTACGGCCTGTAACATCCAGGAATAACCAGTTTTTATATCCAACTTTTAATTTTCCAAACACACCTACCTGGCGTGTAGTAGCGTTGCTTTCAGAAGCATTGGGAAACTCAGTAACCCTGTTGCCTACATTGAACAGATCAGGAACAACCATACCTGTTGCATTTGCATTCACGCTTTTCGAAGTATTGTTCCTTAAGCTCTGACCCAGGGTAAGTTCCAATCCGAAGTCCTGTATTTTCTTTCTGAAAGTTGCGAGGAAGTCGGCATTGATCTGTGTAGAATAAAACATGTCATCAGAGACACTACCAGGTACATCAAAGCTTGATTTACCACCTCGTTTGTAACGGGTGTCAGCGAATGAATACCGGCCCACAGTGGATTTAGCACTCTGGTTGCGTGTAGTGATACCTACCCTGTATACCAGGTCAACCCAGGATGCAGGTTTCCAGTTCAAGCCTACATTACCAGTGAGGTAGTCATTCCTTGTTTTCTGACGGTAATTGTCAACGTAGAAATAAGGGTTATTATAATAATCATTGTAATAGCCTTCGGGGCTTGCCCAGAAATCATTTTGCCAGTCTTTATACTCAAGCAAAGGAGCCCAGGCTGGAGTGTTCAACAGATTATTATAGATAGTACTTGTTTGAGTAGTAATATCATACCTGTTTTGAATGTAGTTGGCATTATACTCAAACTTGAAACTCTTACCAACATTCCGCACACCATTGAACCTTACCTGTGCACGATTATATTTGTCTTCAGGAGTAGTACCCGAAATTTTTGCATACTGTGCAGAAATATAACTGCTGTTTCCTTTCTCATCGGAAGAAGAAACAGAAAGATCAGTTTGATTGGTAATACCTGATTCCCAGAAATCCAGTCTCGAATCATTCGGCACATAAGGTTTCATCTGTACTTCTCCTGTAGCTATGTTCTCTCTTCCCAATTGACGGAGGGAGCCATCGAAGCGGGGACCGAATTGCTGGTTCTCGTAAGAAATAAATGCGCCGGTTTCCCAACCAGATCCAAACTCTTTCTGCAATTTGGGGTAAAAGCTAACTTCTTCAATGGTTGTAGTGTTAGCCAGCCTCATGGTATTAACGCCCTTCGCCCCTTTTTTGGTAGTAATAATGATCGCACCATTGGATGCATCAGATCCATAAAGGGCGGCTGCGCCTGCTCCATTTAATACGTTGATATCATCGATATCTTCCGGGTTGATGTTTCCCAGTATTTCACTTGGTACAATAACATTGTCAACTACGATCAATGCTGTGTTGTTACCAAGCAAAGAACGGTTGCCTCTGAGTACTAATCTAACAGTAGGATTCACACCACCATTGATGGCATTAACCTGTAAGCCTGCAACTTTACCACTTAAACCTGCAGCTACGTTTACAGGTTTTGCCTGTGTGAGTTGCTGACCGGTAACACGAGTGGCGGCATAGCCTTCCTCTCTTTTTTTACGTTGGATACCACCTGCTGTTACTACAACTTCATCCATCAGGTTTTCCCGTACATCCAGTTCTACATTACCGACCTCTGAGGAGTTGCCGATTTTTACTGTGAGTGAACCAAAATTGACTGCAGAAATTTCCAGGACATCGCCTGTTTTTGCCAGAATAGAAAAGGAACCGTCTGCCGAAGCTGAAGTTCCCAGATTTGTGCCTTTGATGTGAATAGTAGCGCCACTGATTGGTGCGCCGGCTTTGTCTGTGACTTTTCCTTTAATTTGTCTTTGCTGTGCCATAGTCGCGGTTACGCATAGCACGAGCAAAGAAAACATCATCAGAAGTTTTCTCATGTGAGTTAGTTTGATTAATTAAAAAATGCTTCCAGTAAATAGCGCTTTCTAAGGGTCAATGATACAAGAGATCATTTCTCATGGCAAGCATACATTAGAGCTAGATTAGAATTGTTTCAGGGGGATAAGGGGAACGATGAGGGCTAAGGTATAGGATTTTATTAATAAAATGTTAACGGGTGAAAAAATATTTAAAATTTATCGGCTGCTTTATAGACTTATAAGCGGCACTTGTCGATTATAAACGGAAATCAACCGTTTGCGCAATCTTCAATTTGGGTCATTTTCAGATCGTTATACGTGTCACACAAACAACTGTTCAGATTTTGTTTAGCAATCGCTACCATTAGAAAATGCTTAAAGAAGTGTATACAGCAGCTGGATTTTTATTTCCGTTTTGCTTGTACCCACAATCTGATCCAACCCTGTACCAATTACCGATTGAGAAGAATATACTGTTCGGGCATAGCGTAATCCCAGTGACACTCCTTTCAGTGGTTTTCCCTGAATAATGAGATAGTATCTATACCCTGCTCCAAACAATGCCGGTATAGCATTGCTATACAACACATCATTTTCATAAGCATATAAACGGCTGTTATATCCAGTCGTTTCAAAATATTGCAGCCGTGCCGAAAAAGAAAAAGGTTTCACAGGAGGTTTATATATCCCATCCATAAAAAAAGAAAATCCATTCTCCCCGCTATTGCCTTGCAGCCAGAGCAACTGCAAACGACTGCGGAATGTAAATGCAGTACTCATTGCATAATTCATCTGTATCTGCCATCCTGATCTTTGCATGGCAGACAGGTAATTCATAACAGTAGTATTTTCCGGGGAATCAATTAACCGGAATGATCTTGTTATCCTGGTTTGCATTTCCAGTTTTTTATCGGGCGTATAAGTCAACTGAACAAAAAAATCTTTTCCATAAGACGGTGCATCCACCAGGTATTTCAACCAGGGAAATTGATAGACATCAGCATAAGCATCCAGTTTCCAACCTGTAACTGGCCGGATGCTAAGACCAGCATATAACCCGTTTTCATTGGAGGGTGAAGCATTTTCCGAAAAAGCATTTGCATTCAGTGCCTGGTATTCTTTCGTAAGCCGGCGATAGATAAAGGAAATATCCACTTTGGGATCAACGCTTATCAAACAACCATTGATAAAAGCAGTTTTAAAATTTTTATCGCCGGCTGAGTCTCCAATCAAATGAATATTGCGATAAGTATAACTGTAATCAACGCTGTAGTTGTACCAGTTACTTCCTTTTATTGCATAGAGATTATAAGGCTCATCCCTTTTCTCGATTGGTATTGAAAATTTATAGTACACCGCATTTATTCCGAACTGCCAGCCGGGTCTTTTATAGCGGGTGCTTGCACCTGCAGCAAATTGACTCAGTATATTTTTATCTGTCATTTCTGCTGCTGTCCGGTGGTACCCTGATGTTTGAATGGAAGAAACAATCATATGTTGTTGCATGGTATCTGCTGCCAGATTAGCACTCAGTTTTCTGAAAGAAACAAAGCCGGTAACTTCAACACTTTTTTTCCTGACAGTGATTCCCAGTCCGCGATGAAAATTAAATTCTCCTGCAGAGTTATAAGGTCGCAACACAGCCGACTGTCTTTTGATTGCCATTGTTTCGCCGCTTTTTTTGAATGCAAGGCTTTGCCAATGTATCAGACCCTGTCCCATGTTGACAGTAAAATCACCAAGCGCCAGTGCTTCAACAACACCAATCTTTCTTGCAAACAAATGAAATGAATTAAAATCAAAGCCGTACCGTTGTGCCTTTTTGAAAAAAGATTCACCGGCGTCTTTATCTCCTAACCAGCCAAATTGCAGAAGATTTTTATAAGTATAGCGGTAGCGTGCAAATATTTTTTGCGGACTTCCCTGGTAACCTGTTCCGGTATCTGAACGGTTAAATCCTTTTGCCGTTTCCAGCACTTGTGCGATACGCAACAAAAAACTATGTGATCCGTGCCGGAATCTTTTGGCCAGACTTTCATTTGCAGTAAATACAGCTGCTACTGTAATAAATGGCATCAGCCGTCTTATCGTAGCCGCCTGCCAGGATGGTACTGCCTGCAATTCGTGCACATCTATCAGCTTACCAAAAAGACTACGGTAACGAAGAAAATTTTCTATCTGCAGTTCATTCAATACACCTAATTCTTTCAGGTCTTCAGCATCAGCAAGGTTCAGGTTAAGCGAATGTTTGCTGAACCTTTCCAGTTGCTGCCAGTAAGTATCATCTTCAGTTTCTTCTTCATTGGCATGAGTAAGATTTTCCAGCTGCTGCTGCAATTGCACAGGAATATCCTGTGCAAAAACCGGTTTACCGAAAAATTGCAAAACCGCAGAGAGGATAATCGATATGACCAACTGCCGCTTCATTTATCCTCCTTATTGAATGAGTAAAACAATAAGATCCCTGCACTAGGCCCAAGTTGCGGATGATAACCGGTGTAAACATCGAACCTGCACCTGCTCCTCATTATACCGGCACTGAACCAGCCGGAAGTACTGGCTGTTTGAACTATGACACGCACAAGCAGCGCCGGAACTATTACGTATTGCATGCCTACCCTTGCATCCACCGGCTGATTTTCTTCTTTGATTATTTCAGCTGAGAGAAATAGCTGAGTTGAGAAATCATATCCCCATCCCATCGTATAAACGGAAGGCAGCTTTAATGCTTTACTACCGGAATACTTCCCGCCTGGATTATCCAGGTGAATGCCTGTATGAAGTTTGGATGAAAGATGCAATAGAAAGCCTGCTTCAGCACTCACAGCCTTTGCACTTCCATATCCTGCTATTTGAAGGCTGTTATAATTAAACTGAATTCCCAGGGAGGCTTTTTTGCCCAGCTGCCTTGCATAAGCCAGCCCAAACCTCGACTCCCGGTAATCACTAAAACCCCTGGACACACCCTGAAGGCCGAAATTGCCCACGGTACTGGGTAAAGCCAGCGCCAACCTGTAAGAAGCCAGTTCTTCCAGCAAATACCTTCTTTCTCCTCCTACTGCTATTCCGCCACCTTTTACTTCAGCCAATGCAGCCTGATTGGAGGTAAACGAAAAGACATCAGTGCGCTCCTGACTATAAGCGCCTAAGCCCCAGGGGCCTGAAAAATATTGGCCAAAGCCGGACTGGGCACGGTATAAACCAAATAACAGTAAAAGAAAAAGGGTACGCATTATGTCATTTATATAGTGGGTGAAGTTCAGTTACCCGCCAGCGATACGTATGGGTTTTTCAACAGCATTTAATGTTTTTTAACGGCATGCGCCACAGAAAACTTCCGTAATTTTGCGCATGCAAATTCTGGATGGGAAAAAGGCCGCACAGGCAATAAAAGACGAGCTGAAAATAAGCGTGGCCCAGCGGGCCAATGACGGAAAAAAGATACCTCACCTGGCAGCGATCCTGGTGGGAAATAATGGCGCCAGCGAAACGTATGTAGCCGCCAAAGTAAAAGCCTGTGAGGAAACAGGATTCAAGTCGACTCTTGTAAGACTGGAAACCGATATTTCTGAGAACAAGCTACTGGAAACCATAGAAGATCTTAATAACAATCCTGATGTGGATGGAATCCTGGTGCAATTACCCCTGCCCAAACATATCAGTGAAAAGAAAGTGATCAATGCTATTGACCCCGGGAAAGACGTGGACGGTTTTCATCCCATGAGCGTAGGAAAAATGGTGGAAGGGCTTCCGACTTTTATTGCTGCCACACCTTATGGTATTATGCTGCTGCTGGAACAGTATAAAGTGGAAACAAAAGGCAAACATGCTGTAGTGATCGGAAGAAGCAATATTGTCGGTCGTCCCATGAGCATCCTGCTCAGTGGCAATTCCAATCCTGGCAATTGCACTGTTACGATCTGTCATTCACATACGGCTAACCTGAAAGAGATCTGCCTGCAGGGCGATATTATTGTTGCAGCCCTTGGCATCCCGGAATTTGTAAAAGCTGATATGGTAAAAGAAGGAGCTGTTGTGATTGATGTAGGCATCACCCGCGTTGCAGATGCCACCCGCAAAAGCGGTTTCAAATTAAAGGGTGATGTGGACTTTGAGAATGTATCACCCAAATGCTCCTGGATCACGCCAGTGCCCGGTGGTGTTGGACCGATGACGATCGCTGCTTTAATGAAGAATACCTATTTATCGTGCGAAACGAAGAATTAGGATGTGTGTCTATGGAAGAAACAGCTATACATACTATCAGTTCCCTGCCAGTCATGGAACATTTTTACACTATCCAGGGTGAAGGTTTTCATCAGGGAAGGGCAGCTTATTTCATCCGGTTGGGAGGATGCGATGTAGGTTGTGTATGGTGCGATGTGAAAGACAGTTGGGATGCAGACCGCCACCCGCAACAATCCATTGAAGCCTTAAAACAGGAAGTATTAAAAACACCGGCCGAAATGGTGGTGATCACTGGTGGCGAACCTCTTTTACATAACCTGGATGAACTCACAGCCGAACTGCAGAAAGCAGGGCTGGAAACAAATATTGAAACGTCCGGCTCTTCACCGTTAAGCGGAAGCTGGGACTGGGTCTGCCTCTCACCGAAAAAATTCAAAGCGCCTTTGCCAGAAGTTTTGCCGAAGGCAGATGAACTGAAAGTGATCATTTACAATAAAAGTGATTTTGCCTGGGGGGAACAGTATGCGGCACAGGTGTCAACCAACTGCAAATTGTATTTACAACCGGAATGGAGCAAAGCTGCTCAAATGACCCCGCTCATAGTAGATTATATTAAAGCCAACCCTCAATGGGAACTCAGCCTCCAGTTACACAAATACATTAATGTGCCATAATTTCACCGTCTTACAGGAGGAAATCCACTCTCCAACCCTTTTATTAAGTAACTGACAATCAGCATCTATTTCCCATCTTACCGCCTTCCCGGTAAATCCCTTACCGGTAAAAATAACCGGTAAGACGGGAAGGAAGTCTGT
>CBHEUU010000037.1:0-14859 GCA_965990355.1 uncultured Chitinophagaceae bacterium | reverse complement strand
ATTATAATAATGTGCAGCGGCCGATGTATGTACTGGGTGATGACACCAGTGCTTCACCCGGCCAGATCCGCCTGCTCAGCTATGCTTCCCGGGCTGAAATTGGAAATGAACTCTTTATAATCAATCTGAAAGGGGACTCATTAAAAGGGGTCTGGCAGAAGGATCCGTCCGTAACAGCCAGCCTCCCGGTAAAAGCAGCAAAAAATGCTACTGACAACCTGCAGTTCGATTTCGTTTATGCTTCAGGAAGTGAATTGCTCCGTCCAAAAATGACGGAATCACCCCGGGCCAGCTATGAAATGGCCACTGTTTGGCCAAAAGGTAATTCCGCAGCTGTTGTATCCCTGAAAAAAATTATTGCCACCAGCCTGGACATAAAAGATAACCCGGCGGATATCAGCCCTTCCCTCCTGGCCGGAAAAAATAAATTCCTCGCGGAATACCTGAAAGAAAATAAGGCAGTGCCGGATAGTGAACTGGTTAATTTTTCGGTCGGCTATAACCAGGATATGACCAATCGCCTGATGGTCGTATACCAATCCCCTACTATTCTGACCCTTGCCAATTTTTCTTACAGCTACACAGGTGGGGCGCATGGCAATTACATCACCAGTTATACCAGTGTGAATCCCGCTACGGGTAAGAAATACACGCTGTCCCAGGTGCTGATGTTGACAGCGGCCGGAAGAAAACAATTGATTGCATTACTGGAAAAGAATTTCAGAAAGGATAAAAATCTTGCCGCAAGTGCTCCTTTAACAGAAGCTGGTTTGTTTGAAAATAAACTGGAGCCAAACAGTAATTACTTTCTCACCGGCACAGGCATCAGTTTCAGCTATGCGCCATATGAGATAGGCCCGTATGCAATGGGGGAAATTGTGGTGTTCATCCCGTATTCCGACTTCGGAAAAGGATTGAACCCGGCATTTAAAAGATAGTTGCTTCAACAGGCGCCAAGGTTTGCCTGTCTCGCAATGACGCGCCTATCCCTTTACCAGTGTTCCAACTTTTTCACCTGTCACCACCCGGCGCAGGTTTCCTTCCTTATTCATATTAAAAACAATGATAGGCAGGTTGTTTTCCATGCAAAGTGTGAACGCTGTCATGTCCATCACGCGGAGGTTTTTGCTGAGGCATTCCTGGAAAGTGATGGTACTGTATTTAGTGGCAGTAGGGTCTTTTTCAGGATCGGCTGTGTAAATGCCATCCACGCGGGTACCTTTTAATATTACATCTGCATTGATCTCGATCGCTCTCAATGAACCTGCAGTATCTGTGGTGAAATAAGGGTTGCCGGTACCTGCCCCAAAGATCACGACACGGCCTTTCTCCACGTGGCGGATAGCGCGGCGGCGGATATAAGGCTCTGCGATCTGTTCCATTTTGATGGCGCTCTGAAGGCGTGTGTAAACGCCTACTCTTTCGAGCCCGGCCTGCAGGGCCATACCATTGATCACCGTGGCCAGCATGCCCATATAATCCCCGTGTGCCCGCTCAATACCCGTTTCTGCTTCATTCATTCCCCGGTAAATATTACCACCGCCAATCACGATTGCTACCTGCACTCCCAGATCTGTAATGGATTTGATGTCCTGGGCATACTGGGAAATCACCGTAGAGTCCATCCCGAAATTTTTGTCGCCCATTAAAGATTCACCGGAAAGTTTCAGCAGAATACGTTTGTACTTAGGGAGCATGAAATAGAAGTTTTTGCGCTGCGAAGATAGGGGAATTAATTCTTTGTTATTTTAACAGTGGCCACACACCTGTTCGCCAAGCGGTGCATTTTTATGCAATGATCTTTTTAATATCCAGTCTTTCCTGCAAATGTTCGTAATCCTGGCCCAATTGGTCAATGTTCTTTTTAACAGCGGGGGAAAGTTCGCCCACATTCCTCCTCGTCGTGAGCCCAATCTGAAATCCGCGGGATTGAAGGAAATACTTTGCAGCAGCGGGATAAACATCATGCATCACGTTCATCGTGTTCACCAGGAAACGTTGTGCTTCGGCAACCTGCTTTTCGTGAGCCGTATCTGCATAATTATTGGCAATCCAGCTGATCAGTTCCGGTACAAAATTTCCCTGTATGCAGGATAAGCCTGCGCAGCCTGCTTTCAACGACGCCACAGCATTCACCATATAAGCATCATATAATTCAAAAGAAGGATGATCAGCAGTTGCGTTTACTTTTTGTATAATAGCATTGATGTCGAGGCTGGTGTCTTTATAATAAACAATGCGGCCAGTGCCAACAATATCCTTTAAAGCTTTTGCAGACAATAATCTTTTATACGGCACAGGGCATTCGTAAAAGCCAAAAGGTATATTACCGGCGAGGTGCAATAGTTCGTGCATGCGCGACAGCAGCACTTCATCTGTTTCATTTTCTTCTGCCAGCATACATGTGGTTGCAATAACTGCAGCCACTCCAGTATCATGAATACGGCGTGCGAAGTCGGCCTGTTTAGTGAGTGGGCCTCCAAAAGTGCCGGTGCTGAATACGGGAATAATGCCAGCCGCTTCCTTTACCACGAAAGCTGTAACAGCCACCCGTTCTTCCTCTGTAAGCTCAAACATCTCACTGGAAAGGCAATTGGCAAACAGACCGCTTGCGCCCGCCTCAATGTAATAGGCGGTCAGTTTTGCCAGGGAATTATAATCTATTGCGCCATTTGTATCAAAAGGCGTTAGCATTACTGGAACGAATTTCCCTTTTCTTGACATCTTCCGTTATTTAAGATTCTGGTCCTATAAAGTGCCAATTTAAAAAATTGTACTTCATCTCCTTAAAATAAAAAAGCTGCCCGATAATCCAGGCAGCCTCTTTATTATTATTGTTTTATCTCTTCAGGACTTATCCTAAAGCTACTCTTTTGAATTCTGTCACTTTCACATCACCTGATTTTTTCAGGTATTCACCAACGCTGATACCAGCATCTTTTACAAAAGGCTGTGCAGTCAGGGTGTTTTCTTTGAAGAATGCGCCCAGTTTACCTTCAGCGATCTTAGCGATCATTTCGTCAGGTTTACCAGCCATTTTAGGATCAGCTTTCATTTGATCAACAACGATAGCTTTTTCGCGTGCTACCACATCAGAAGGAACTGCATCAGCATCAACTGCTACAGGATTCAGCGCAGCAATTTGCATAGCCACATCTTTACCAACTTCAGCAGATTCTTTGCTCAATCCAACCAGCACACCAATACGGTAAGCGCCGTGGATATAAGAAGCTACATAAGGAGCATTCACTCTTTCAAATTTAGTGATGCCGATCTTTTCACCGATAGCAGCCAGTTTATCATTCACCAGGTCAGCTACTTTAGCGCCATTGATGGTTACATTGTTCAGCTCTTCAGCAGAGTTAACATTGTTGGCAATTGCTGCATCAGCGATGCCCTGTACGAAAGCAATGAAATCTGTGTTTTTAGAAACGAAGTCAGTTTCGCAGCTTACGCAAACCACGATACCTGATTTGTTATCGGAAGTTGTTTGAGCAATTACCACACCTTCTTTCGCTTCACGGTCACTTCTTTTAGCAGCTACTTTCTGACCGTGTTTACGCAGCCAGTCAATAGCAGCTTCAAAATCACCATTTGTTTCAGTCAGTGCCTTGCGGCAGTCCATCATGCCTGCACCAGTTGCCTGGCGAAGCTTATTAATATCCTGTGCACTTATTGTTACGGTGCTCATATCGTCAATAATTTAAATTAAAGTAATTGGGTTCAACAGGTTTAAAGTCTAAAGATTTAAAAGTTTAATAGTTTAAGGTTATCGAAATTCGGGATAACCTTAAACTTTTAAACTTATTAAACGATTAAACTTTCTTTATCTTTTGCCACCGCCGGGACCACGGCCACCAGCTACCCCGCCACCTGTACGGCGTCTTTGACCACCACCGCCGGCGCCACCGCCACCAGTGTTACCACCGCGTCCGCCACCACGGCCACCACGGCCACGGCCAGCTTCAGCCTGAGCTTCTGCTTCGAGGCGTGCTGCTCTTTTTTCTTTATCGTCGTCAGTTGTTTCTTCTGTTTCGTCATCTTTAGCAGCCTGGCGTTCAGCTAAGCCTTCAGCGATTGCTGCAGTAAGATAGTTAACGATGATAGCGATTGATTTGGTAGCGTCGTCATTCGCAGGGATAGCGAAGTCAACTTTATTAGGATCGCAGTTGGTATCAACAATACCAAAAGTGGAGATACCCAGGCGTTTTGCTTCAGCCAGAGCGATATGCTCATGACCGATATCAACGATGAACAAAGCAGCAGGTACACGGCCCAGTTGAGCGATACCACCCAGTACTTTCTCCATTTTGTCTTTATCGCGGCTCAAAGTCAGGCGCTCTTTTTTAGTGATGCTGTCGAAAGAACCATCACCCAGCATTTTTTCAATGCTCTGCATTTTCTTCACGCTCTTGCGAACAGTGTTGAAGTTGGTAAGCATACCACCCAGCCAACGCTCGGTAACGAAAGGCATGTTCACTTTACGTGCACACTCATTCACGATGTCTTTCGCTTGTTTTTTTGTACCAACAAACAGGATCTTTTTACCGCTGCGGGCAATCTGTTTCATAGCAGCAGCAGTTTCCTGCAGGCATTCAACAGTTTTGTTGAGGTCAATGATATGAATACCTTTCTTTTCAGCAAAGATGTAAGGCAACATCTTGGGGTTCCACTTCTTTTTCAGGTGACCGAAATGAACACCTGCTTCCAGAAGCTGCTGTTGTAAGGATGTATTATTTTCCATTGTCTAGTATTATAATAATTGATGATAGTTGTGATACGGGACCGCAACCGGTAAACATTAACGTTTAGAGAACTGATAGCTCCTACGGGCTTTTTTGTGACCGAATTTCTTACGTTCAACAGACCTAGGATCACGTTTCAGCAGACCAGCTGCTTTCAGTGCAGGACGGAACTCAGGGTTCAGTTCAACCAGTACGCGGGAAATGCCCAGCATAGCAGCTTCTGCCTGTCCTTTCACACCACCGCCGGAAGCATTGATCTTTACATCAAATTTGCCAACCGCATCAATTGTTTTGAAAGGGCGCTCTACCTGGTTTTGCAGGTAAACCAGTGAAAAATATGTTTTGTAGTCTTTGTCGTTAACTGTGATGTTACCGTCTCCCTTAGTCAGGAAAACCCTTGTCACAGCTTCTTTACGACGACCAACACCATTTTTTTGCTTTTCCATTATATATTATTTGGAATGTTTGAATTTTTGTTTGGGGATCAGAATTTCAACTCTTTAGGTTGTTGTGCAGTGTGCGGATGCTCAGCGCCGGCGTACACAAAAAGTTTTTTGTACATTTTGCGTCCCAGGCGGTTTTTAGGAAGCATGCCTTTTACTGCTCTTTCGATCACCACTTCAGGGCGGCGTTTTTGCAGGTTGGAAGCAGTTTCTTCTTTCAGACCACCGGGATAACCAGTAAAGTGGTCATAAATTTTCTGTTCCAGTTTGTTGCCGGTAAAAACAACTTTCTCGCAATTGATCACGATGATGTAATCACCAGTGTCAACATGAGGCGTGTAGTATGCCTTATTCTTACCACGAAGGATCGCAGCAATTTTGGCACACATACGTCCTACGGTTTGATTAGTACCGTCCACAACATACCAGTCGCGTTTAACGGTAGCCTCGTTCGCATGTTTGGTAGTAAAATGTAATTTGCTCATTATGATTTCATTTTATGCCGCCGCTATCCCGGCGACAGATTTAAAAATTCCCAAGGTTTGATTTGGGGTTGCAAAGATAGGGAGGAAGAGAGGGATGTTCCAAAAAAGAAAGGGTCTAATTTTAGAAGACACCCCTATAATCAGCTGATTTTCAATAAAAATTTTATCTAGGTAAAATAATCACTCATAATAGTTGGTAAATTACCAACTCGTTTTTTACCTTTGCCGTCGCCATTTTAAAATTTTAATTCCCTTTTTCAGGAAAAAACAGCTTTTCACGGTGGTTTTCCCATTGTTCATTTTCAGGGCCGTTCTAGTTTCGGAAAAAGGATTATGATAATTATAGGCCTGGAAAAATTAATTGAGTTTGGAAGAAAACATGCTAATGCCAGAAGAAGCCTTATAGCCTGGAAGGCTGCAACCGAAGAAGCCGATTGGAAAACAAAGCAGGAGGTCTTAAAAGATTTTCCACGAGCTAAGATCATTTCCTCTGACAGAGCCAGATTTGAAATAGTGCATAATCTTTACCGGCTGATTGCTCAAATCTTTTACGAAAAGCAAATGGTGGAAGTCCGATTTATTGGAACGCACAATGAATACGACAGAATTAACCCTAAAACGATTTAATCATGCAACAACAATGGTATATTATTGAAACCGAAGCCGAATTTAAAGCAGCTATGGCCCGTTATGAAGAAGTACGGGAATCAAAAAAAGGCACAGAGAATTATCGTGAATGGCATCTTCTCACTTTTTTAATAAGTAAATATGAAGAAGAGTTATGGAACAAAGAAATGCCTGAACTTGATCCCATCGAATTGATCAAAATCCGCATGGAAGACTTTGGCTATACCGCCACTGATCTTGTAAAAGTATATGGAGATAAAGGAACTGTCAGCAAAGTGCTGAACTACAAGCAGGCCTTATCTCTTAATATGATCCGGAAATTCAGCAAACTGCTCCGTATTCCTACTGACGCGCTTACAAAGGAGTATAAAATACAATCCTAGGCCTCTATGGCTTTCTCCACCACTATCCGCTGAGGACTGAGATAACTGATCACCACGTTCAACTTATCTCCCTCTTTCAACCCTGCCTCGCCTTCCTTTATATTGATCTTGGATTGGATTTTCCCATCCAACACCTCCACGTAAACCGCATAAGGAGAAACCCTGGTCACCACCGCCTCTACCGGTGTTTTATCCTTATATAACTGTTGCGCCTTGCGGTACTCAGGTAAAAAATCATGGGAAAACAATTCAGCTACCAGCTGATTCGGCTTGTCCAGGTTCTGAATACTGAAATTGATCACTTCATTCAATGCCTGCTCTGCTGGCATCTTCTCCCACTTCGAAAGCCTGAGTGGAAAAAAGATATAACTCTCGCGCTCCTTTATCAGCCACTCATCATCCACTTTTTTCAGGTAACCGGCAAAACGGTTTTCCACCACCGCCTTATTCAGTAACACTTCCAGCTGTGTATTATAAAGGAATTTAACCTTGTCGGCAGTCATCTTATCCCCCCTGTCCGAAAGCCGGAGCTCGAACTGCACATTATCCCCTACCCTGAAATGATGTAATTTCTTTCCATCTGCTGCCACCGTTTTGCAATTGACAGATTTGGGTTTACCGTTTTTGATATAGTCAATAGTAGCAAAATGTTTTTCGTAATTCACAAACGAAACATGCCCTTTATATATCTCCTCGCTCATAGGGTGCAAAGGTAAGAAGTGAATGTGCTATTTTTAAGGTTTAAATACTACCGTACAAACCGGGAGAAACCAGCAACTAAAAAATATATCCCACATGGCCATTTATCAACTGGGTCGCTCTGTTTTTGGTGACCCCAGGAATGCAGGAAACCTCATGACACTTGAAGAAGCCCATGCTTTATTAGAGGAATGGGTACCCAATGAAAGGCTGCGCCTGCACATGAAACAGGTTGGCGCCGTAATGAAAGCCTGGGCGATCGAAAAAGAAAATGCCGATGCCACCACTGCCCTCAAATGGGAACTGGCCGGCCTTTTACATGATGCTGACTGGGAAAAGCACCCCGATGACCATTGCCGTATTATTATCGAAGAACTGGAACGCCGCCAGATTGATCCCGAAGTGATCCACTGCATCGCTTCCCACGGCCCCAAATACTTCGGCGTGGAACCCGAAAACACTATGGATAAGATGATCTATGTGTTTGACGAATTAAGCGGGCTTGTACATGCTTATAGCTTAATGCGCCCCGAAGGATATGATGGAATGGAAGTAAAAGGTGTAAAGAAGAGATTAAAAGAAAAAAGTTTTGCGGCCAATGTAAGCCGTGATGATATCAACGATGCGATCTCACGGATCGGTGCTCCTCTGGAAGAGATCATTCAGTTTATTATTGACAAACAGAGAAACGTGTCTTAATAAAAAAAGCAAAGAGCGAATCCCCGTGGCAGATTCGCTCTTTGCTTTTTTTATATAACCCTCAAAAACAGCTTACAATTTCGTCAGCGTATAGGAGTTATTGATAAAATCAACCGTGATCTTATAATTCCCCGCCGTTTCCGGGCTCGGAATATTCTGACCTTCCGGTACCAATGTACCTCCCAGCTTGATATTCGCTACCGTATTATCCACTACGCCAAATTTCTTACCCCAGTTGCCATTTTCAGGAAGCAACAAATACTCTTTATTATTGACCAGCGCAAGCGAAGCCAGTTCAAAACGGGTAGAATTAATTCTTGTGAACTGTTGTGCAGGTACCGGCACAGGATTGCTCCAATCACCTGGTGTTGCATTACCTACAATAAACAATGCAGAAGGCAGTCCATGTTGTTGGGTAAATGGAGTAACGGTAAACTTACCTGCCTGAAAATCGACCATTATTTTATACCAGCCAGCAGCTGTAGGTCCAGGAAAGTTCTGAGGAAGGCCATACCCGAAACTACCGCCTTCATTCAACCCGGGCACTGTATTATCGGTTACTGAATATTTTTTATCCCAATTGCCATTCTCAGGCAGTAACAGATATTCACTGGTGCCGTTCAATTGGAATATTCCGCCAAATGTTGTTTCATCTATCCGTGTCAGTTCCTGTGATGGAACGGCTACAGGATTAGTCCAGCCACCTTGTGTAGCGCTGCCCACTATAAATAATTTACCAGAGGCAGGCAGTTCCACTTTCGGTGGAATTTTATACGGCGTCATCTTGATCTTAACTATATTGGAAGCAAGCCTCTCATTATTATTGACATAAGAAGAAGTCACTTTCACATCCATATCAACTGGTTTATTAAACGCGTAGCCAAACCCCAGCAACATGGTATTAAGTTCTTTCGCCAGGAAAGAAGTGCTCAATGTGCCGATGATCTGTTTGGTGCTTGCATTCGCGAAATTCTTTCCGGTTGAATCGATCTCTACAATGTACTTGATATTATTTGTATCAGTGGCATAATCCGGATAAGTCCAGTTCAATGTAAGAGCCACATTATTCGAATCAGCCGGAGCAGGCGCAACAGTTGCTGATGAAGCCGTCAGCACGGGTGCCGAGCCGTTATCATAATGCGGCAAATCGTCAACCTTATGGCAGGCCATAAAGCTTATAGCTGTAACAGCCAGCAGGGACAGTATTTTTATAACAGGTTTCATATAGACAATCAGTTGAGGTTATAATTTGGTTACAGTGAATTTTCCTCTTTGGAAGTCCACTACTATTTTATAATTGCCGGTAGCAGCAGGCGCTTTAAAATCCTCACCACCCGCTTTAAAATCATCTCCGTTTACATTGTTCTCTTCTTTTGTACCTGTGAAACCATATTTAGCACTCCAGCTACCATACTCTGGTAAAAATAGATAAGCGCCTCCACCAGTCAGTGTAACATTAGGCAGCTCATATAAGGTAGGGCTCACTTGTGTGAATGTTTGGGAAGGGGGTGCAACATCAGTAGGGCATCCGCATTGCCAACCAGCCGGCGAAGCACTTCCGGTAATATACAGTTTGCCTGTAGACGGTGGTGCTACTTTAGGAGGAATCGCATAGGGTGTTACTTTAAACTGAAGTGCATTTGAAATAAGCAATGCAGAACTGTTTGTAAGGCTTGATTTTACCCTTATTTCGATATTATGCTCCATTGATACCTGCAACTGCAACTGGTTAAGCAGATAATCATTCAACTGACTTTGTGTAAGCGTTTTGCTGAGATCATTGCTAACTGCTACAGTTTGTTTGTTGGGATTAGTGAAATTGGCCCCCACCGTATCAATTTCGATCAGGTAGGTAACGTTTTGTGAGCTGATGCCCGTAGTAAACTTATACTCAGGGTTCGTCCAGCTCAGTTTCACCGCATCTTTTTCACTGTTCACAAAAGAAAGAGGTATGGTCCCTGATGCAGAAGCTGTTAGCACCGGGGCTGTTCCGCCTTCATAAAATACTTTGTTCTCATCCTTTTTACAGGAGCTGATCATTACAGTGGCAAGTGCCAAACCAGTGAGCAGTTTATTTATGGTTGACATGTTTAATTTTTTTTGCGTAAGGAAATTAATAACCATCGTTTTGGCTAAGGTTAGGGTTCGAAGTGCGATTCTCTGCAGGAATAGGGAAGATATTATACTTCGCATCCACTGCTGTGCCGGATGAAACACCACCTTTCCATGGCCATATATAAGCATTAGTGGTCAGCTGACCATAACGCACCAGGTCTGTTCTGCGGTGGCCTTCCCAATATAATTCCCTTGCCCTCTCATCCAATACAAATTGCAATGTCAGATCAGCTGAAGAGATATTGCCGCCTGGGCCTCCATAAGCACGCTGACGGATCAGGTTGATATAATTCACAGCTGTAGGTTTATCGCCACCTGTACCGCCACGCAAAACCGCTTCTGCATAGATCAGGTACATTTCAGGTAAACGAAAAACCGGGAAATCTATATCCACAAACGCTTTTGTTACATCAGAAACCGGACCGCCATCTGAACGCACATTGACATACTTTTTCACATGCAGACCATTTGAAAAATCACTGAGATCGCTGATCGCAATCTGTGAAGGGGTTGTTCCGAATGAACCTGTTTTGAATAAAGCTCTTGTGTCTGTATTGCCGCTCAGATCAAGGAATTTATCTGCCAGCCCTTTGGTAGCACGATAACCGTACCAGCCGTCTCCCACTCCGTATTCGCCAAAGTCAGCACCACAGGCCGCATGAGCAAAGAAGGTTGTATTTCCATACGCTTTAGTACGCAATCCATCAACAGTGATGGTAAACATGAACTCATTCTTTCTTTTATCATTATCCGCCATGAACATCTGAGAATAGTTGCTGTTCAGCGTATAACCAGCGTCGATCACTTTTTTTGCATAAGTAATAGCTTCTGCCCATTTCGGTGTGCCTGTGTATACTTGCGCATTGAGATATAATCTTGCCAACAAAGCCCAGTCACCACCCTGATCCACACGGCCATATTCTATTGTTTTTACCGGTGCGAGTTCTGTCTCTATTGCTTTCAATTCAGTTTCTATATAGCTGAACAAATCTGCTCTGCTGATCTCGCCGGGTACCTCGGTACCAACAAGATTTTCTTCTGTGATAAAAGTGGATTTACCAAACAGGTCAAGCATTACCCAATAGTTGAAAGCACGCAGAAATCTTGCTTCTGCCCGGCTCTTCTTAATATCATCTGCACTGGTTCCTGTGATACCACGTGAAGCCAGTTTATCGTCAGTAGCTTCGCGCAGGTATTCATTGATCAGGGTGATATTATAGATCGGCCTTGCATACATTCCTTTCAGGAATGGATCATCGGAAGTCCATTTCAATCCGTGGAAGTTTTGAATGGTCTGGTCATTCCAGGCTACTACGGCTTCATCAGTGGGTAATTCCTGGCAGTTAAAGAACATGCGGATAAACGCCACCTGTGAACCTTCATCCAGGCCACCACCAATATCAGGAGCACCTGAAGGGCCGGTGTTACCGGTAATGGCCAGACCGCCATAGATCTTTGCCAGCACACTTTTATACCCTTCCGGTGTTGCATACACTTTCTCCGGTGTCAGGTCATTTTGAGGGAACAGGTCCAGCTTTTTTGCGCAGGACACTACCAGGACCGCGATCAGGAAAACTGGTAATAATTTTACAATCTGTCTCATATAGAAAGAATCGTTTAAAGAATTAGAAATCGAGGTTTGCGCCGATCGAATAAATTCTTGGGCGTGGATAAATATTGTTATCAACGCCATTGTCACTGGCGCTTTCAGGATCAAGGCCTTTATACTTAGTGATCACAAACACATTCTGAATAGAAGCCATCAGGCGAAGGCTTGCTTTATTGTTGAACACCTTTCCTGCATTATACCCGATATTGATATTGTCCAGCCTGAAGAACGATGCGTTCTGTATATAGTAATCGGAGAGATACTGGTTATTGCTAAAGCGTGTATCCAGGTAATTAACAGAACCATTGCGGATGATATTGATCGGATCTTTGATAGCACGCAATACTCCACCATTGGAGAAATAGTTGTTGTATAAATAGTTTCCGAAAACTCCGTGTCCTGACAGGCCAAGTGTCCATTGATCATAGGTGATCTGCGTATTGATACCCAGCAACACATCAGCAGAAGGTTTTTTATACAGATAACGGTCAGCATCATTCACAGATCCATCACGGTTGATATCCTCATACAATCCTTCAATCGGTTTGCCGGTTGCTTTATCATATACTTGTTTATACACAAAGAAGGAGTAAGGAGCATATCCTACCACATGTTTTCCAACATTGTTACCCGTACCGCCCGATATTCCACTTACAGGGATACCAGTAAAGGAAGGGTCTGATTGTTTCAAAAGATTAGTGATCTCGAATGTCTGGTAAGTATAGTTCATACCAAACTGCCAGGTGAACCTGGTTGTTTGAACAGGTATAGTGTTTATTGAAAACTCCACCCCTTTACTGGTCAGGTTACCTACGTTAGTAGTGATCTGGATATCAAAGTTGGAACCAGGAGCCACAGGAACAGTGCTCAACAGGTCTTTTGTTTTCTTTTGATATACATCCACTGCACCGGTTATGCGATTGTTCAGGAAACCGAAATCAACGCCGAGGTTGGTGGTAGTGGTTGTTTCCCATTTGAGGTCCTTATCATAAGGAGCAGGTCTCAGGAAGTCGTAATAAGCATCTCCAAACTGGTATTGCGCTGTTGACTGGCTTCTTGAATAACGTGGCAGATAGGAGTAATAACCAATACCATCCTGCTGACCGGTAACACCCCAACCCACTCTCAGTTTAAGTTCTGTCAATCCATTTACACTGCTGAACAATGCATCTCTCATTTTCCAGGCAGCTGCAAAGGCAGGGAAATAACCTACACGATTATCAGGAGAGAACTTAGAACTCGCATCGCGTCTGAGTGATGCAGTCAGTAAATAGTCATCTGCAATGGTCAGGTTAACCCTTCCCAGGTAAGATTCCAGCCTGTATTGAGGTTTATCTGTTGCAAACGTTGGAGTAGAACCGGGGATAGTATCATTCGGGCCTTTGCCACGCTGACTGAAAGAAGCAAAGTTGCTTACTTCGGTAATGAAGTCCTGGTAGCTATGTCCCAAAAGCACATCTATTTTGCTGCGCAGGCTTTTTATTTCCTTGCTGTAAGTTAATGAAACATCAACGAGGTAATTCTTTTTGGTTTGTTCGTAGTGCGTTACCTTTCCATGAGTCAGATAGTTTGTTGCAGATAATGAATCAATGATATCATCACCCTGCCCCTTGGCATTGTCCATACCCAGGTTGAGCAACACATGAAGATCAGGAAGGAAATGCAGTTTATAATCAAATTGTACATTACCGATCAGGCGGTTCACTTTTGAAGTATTATCGCGCTGATCAAGCAATGCAAGCGGGTTACGATTGGCCAGTGCTACAGCGCTGTCATTCGCCTGGCGCCATTCGTAGTAACCACCATAATTAACGGAATGACTTCCTTTATCAAATACAGATTGAGTGGGATCGAATGTAGCTGCAGAACCTACAGCACCTTCGTCGGCAAACCTGTTTTTGGTCTGGCTGGCTTTTAATGCCAGTGTAACAGCCAGGTGATCACTAAAATATTTTGGTGTTAAATTCAGTGAAGCTGAATAACGGTCAAACTTGTTTGTTTTTAATATACCAGCCTGGTTCAAATAGCCCAGTGAAGCACGGAAAGGCATATTGCCAATAGCACCGCTTGCGCTTATATTATTGTTTGTGCCAAATGCATTGCGGTAGATCTCGTCCTGCCAATCGGTGTTAGCCGTTCCAAGCAGATTTTTAAAGGTGTTGTTACCTGTAGCAGCCGCATCTGCATTAATGATCTCCCTTACCTGGTCGGCAGATAACACATCCACTTTTTTAGGCAGCGTGGAAAGAGAAAATTGTGTGTTGAAGTTGTAACGTACTTTACCTTTTGCTCCTTTTTTACTGGTGATGATGATCACACCATTGGAAGCCCTTGATCCATACAAAGCTGTTGCTGATGCATCTTTCAGCACACTGATGGATTCAATATCATCCGTGTTGATCGTGTTCAACAGGTTAGCAGAACCAGGGATCCCGTTGCTTTCAACAGGCACACCATCTATCACGATCAATGGATCATTGCTCGCATTCAATGATGCGTTACCACGGATCCGGATCCGGCTGCCGCCACCTGCAGAACCACCACCGGTAGTTATCTGCAAACCGGCAACCTTGCCTTGCAGCAACTGCTCTGAAGAAGCGATATTACCTTTCTGAAAATCTTTGGAAGAAACAGCAGTAACCGAACCGGTAAGATCAGACTTGCGGCGGGTGCCATAAGCGATCACCACCACTTCACCTAATGAGGTAGTGTTGATGTCCATCTTCACATCAACCGTTGAACGGCCTTCAATATTCACTTCCTGTGTGGCCAATCCAATGGAAGAAAACTCCAGGATATTTATTGCCGCCGGAACAGTTAAGCGATACGTTCCGTCTGCCGCCGTTTGTGTGCCAATGGAACTGCCTTTGGCAACCACATTGACTCCCGCAACTCCTGCCCCATTGGCATCAGTTACTTTACCGGAGACCACCTTGTCTTGAGCGAACGAAAAAAGGGAAAGAAATAGCATTACAGATGCTAGCAATGCCTTAAGCAGATTTTTGCAGGACATAAGCAATCGTTAATTGTTAAGCGAATCAGTTTCGTTAATAC
>CBHEUU010000036.1:0-15199 GCA_965990355.1 uncultured Chitinophagaceae bacterium | reverse complement strand
ATATAGCTTTCTACCGGCTCACAGGTACAAATCAGGTTCCTGTCGCCATAAGTATTGTTTACACGGGCTACAGAAGGCCCGAATTTGTTCAGCGTAACATAATAAAGTGGGAATGCAGCTGTTTCGCGGGTATAGGCATGATCCCATTGGGTAGCGCAAACCACGGCTTGTGTATGTGGCGCATGCTTCAGCGGGTTGTCTTTCTTATCTGCTTTTCCTTCTTCAATCGCTTTTATTTCCTCGCGGATAGATAATAATGCATTGCAGAAACGGTCGAGTTCGGCTTTGTCTTCGCTTTCTGTCGGTTCAATCATAATGGTACCGGGAACAGGGAAACTCATCGTGGGAGCATGGAATCCATAATCCATCAAACGTTTGGCTACATCTTCCGCTTCGATTTCTGCTGATTTTTTGAAAGGTCTCAGGTCAACGATAAACTCATGCGCACACTGGCCATTGTGGTTGGTGTACAGGATATCATATTGACCGTCCAGCCTTGCCCTCATGTAGTTGGCATTGAGGATCGCATATTCTGTAGCGGCTTTCACTCCTTCATTGCCCAGCATCCTGATATAGCCATAAGAAATAAGCAGGATGGAAGCAGATCCGTAAGGAGCAGCTGATACAGCATGTTGTTTTGTTCCGTTCTTCACTTCCACGTGACCGGGCAGGAAAGGAGCGAGGTGTTGTTTAACACAGATCGGTCCCATGCCAGGGCCGCCACCGCCGTGAGGGATAGCAAAGGTCTTATGAAGATTAAGATGGCATACATCAGCGCCGATCAAACCGGGTGCTGTCAGCCCAACCTGTGCATTCATATTTGCACCGTCCATATATACCTGTCCGCCATGCTGGTGAATGATATTGGTGATCTCTTTCACTGTTTCTTCATACACGCCATATGTGCTGGGATAAGTGATCATGATGCCGGAAAGATTAGCTGCGTGTTGTGCTGCTTTTTCTTTCAGGTCCTCAATATCGATATATCCATTCTCCAATGCTTTTACCACCACTACTTTCATACCGCACATTACTGCAGAAGCAGGATTGGTGCCATGTGCAGAGATAGGGATCAGCATTACATTGCGGTGGTGATCGCCATTTGCTTCGTGATAAGCTTTGATGGTGAGCAGGCCGGCATATTCACCTTGTGCGCCGCTATTGGGTTGGAGGCTGCAGGCATCAAATGCTGTGATCTCGCAGAGATATTTGCTCAACTCGTCAATGATATATTTATATCCTTCAGTCTGGCCGGCTGGTGCGAAGGGATGTATCTTACCCCAGTGTGACCAGCTAAGCGGCATCATCTCGCTGGCAGCATTCAGTTTCATAGTGCAACTGCCGAGGGAGATCATGGATGTGTTGAGTGAAAGGTCTTTATTCTCCAGCGATTTGATATAGCGCATCATCTGGCTTTCGCTGCGGTGTGTATTGAAAACCGGGTGTGTAAGGAATTCTGATATACGGGTTAGGGAAGAAGGAATATGGTCCAGCTCCGCATCATGATGGATATCAAACGTTACTGCATCTGTATCATTTTCGAAACAATTGATCAGATCATACAGGTCACTCAGTTCAGTTGTTTCATCAAGGGAAATACCGATATGTTTTCCATCAATATGGCGAAGGTTGATCTGCTGTCTTTCTGCTTTAGCATGAATAGGAGCAGCGTCTGTTACTTTCACGGTGATGGTATCGAAGAAATTGGAAGACGCGAGCTCAAGCCCCATTTCTTCTAGTGTATCTGCTACGGTTTGGGTAAGCAGGGCAATCCTTTTGGCAATATCTTTTAATCCGTCTGCTCCATGGTACACGGCATACATGGCAGCCATATTAGCCAGCAATGCCTGCGCAGTACAGATATTGGAAGTTGCTTTTTCCCTTTTGATATGCTGTTCCCTTGTTTGTAAAGCCATGCGCAATGCGCGGTTGCCTTGTGCATCCACACTTACGCCGATAATACGGCCGGGAATACTTCTTTTAAAATCATCTTTTGCTGCAAAGAAGGCTGCGTGAGGACCACCATAACCGAGAGGCACACCAAACCGTTGCGCAGAACCTACGGCTACATCTGCTCCCAATTCACCGGGAGGAGTGAGCAGGGTAAGCGCCAGGAGGTCTGTAGCCATAGCTACAAAGCCGCCGGTTGCATGCACAGATTGAATGAACTGGCGGTAATCTTCAATAGATCCTTTGTCGTTAGGATATTGAACGATGGCGCCGAAATAAGAAGCATCAATGCCGGCAGTTTTATAGTCGCCTTCCACGATCTCAATTCCTACAGGCACTGCGCGGGTAAGCAGCACATCTTTTGTTTGAGGGAAGATGGCACTGTCTACAAAAAAGCGTGGCCTTTCAATATGGTCCTGCTTATTAAGCGTGTTAAAGAACATGGTCATTGCTTCGGCAGCGGCAGTCGCTTCATCAAGCAATGAAGCATTGGCAATGGGCAATGCAGTGAGATCACTTACCATGGTCTGGAAGTTCAGCAGGCTTTCCAAACGGCCTTGCGAAATCTCCGCCTGGTAAGGCGTGTATTGGGTATACCAACCTGGGTTTTCAAAAACATTCCGGAGAATCACAGATGGAGTAATGGTATCATAATAACCCTGGCCGATATAATTTTTGAACACCTTGTTCTTCATAGACACCTCTTTGATGTGCTGAAGGTATTCGTGCTCGCTCATGGCTTTGGGAATGTTCAGCGAGTGGTCCATCCGGATGGCTGGCGGAACAGTCTGGCTGATCAATTCGGCAAGGTTAGATGCGCCGATGGTTTTCAGCATAGCTCTTGTGTCCGCTTCACGGGGTCCGATATGACGGGAAATAAACTCAGTGGATTGTTGTTCAAACAGATTCATAGTCCTAAATAATGGGGGATTTGTCCTTAAAGCGGTGCAAAGTTACGTGCTGGCATTCATAAAACGAGTGGGTCTGCGTAAAGGTGGAAAAGGGAAGAATAACTCTGCCATTAAAGAAGGTAAAGATGTTGATAAACAGTAATATAACTGGAAGGCAAATTTAATGGGTTGCGCCGGAAAATTTCTGCTCTGCCAGCTACAGATGCATTTATTTTGCATTATGGCAGGTGATCTATTGCAAAACTGGGAGAAGAAAACAAAGGAAAGGCATAAGTTGTATGCCCGGTTTTTAAAAAATGCAGACAAGAATAAAGTACTGAAACAGTTACCCGACCTGCATGAGCAGGCTTTTGAAAAAGTGGACTGCCTGAAATGTGCTAATTGCTGTAAGAATTATTCTCCCCGTTTCAAAACCCCGGATGTAAAAAGGATCGCAAAACATCTCCGCCTGAAGGAAAGCGTGTTTATTGAAACATACCTGAAAGTGGATGAAGAAGGTGATTATGTGGCCAAATCCCAACCCTGTCCTTTTTTAGGCGCTGATAATTACTGTAGCATATACGATGAACGGCCATCGGATTGCCAGCGGTTTCCTTATACAGATGAAGACGTGCTGGTAAAACGGCAGGCGCTTACATTGAAGAATTCTACTTTCTGCCCGATCACTTATTATGTAGTGGAAAAACTGATGGAAGCGGAGAAAAACAAATAACCGGTCAATACTCAAATTTCCGCAGGCTTGGTGCTTTAAACCAGGTTATGATCACTACCAGCAAAGTCATCGTTCCGCCAAACACTACAGAAGGCACAACGCCCATCAACTTGGAAGCAAGCCCGCTTTCAAATTGTCCCAGTTCATTGCTCGAGTTCACAAACATGGAACTTACACTGCTTACCCTGCCGCGCATATTGTCGGGTGTTTTCAATTGCATAACGGTCCCTCTTACCACCACGCTGATCCCATCCAGCATTCCTGCGAACATCAGCGCTATAAACGAAAGGAAAAACCATTTGGAAAAAGCAAAAAGGATAATGCAGATACCGAAACCGGCTACTGCAAGGAGCAGTTTTTTGCCCTGCGCTTTTTTCATAGGAGCAATGGTCAGCAGCACTACCACGCAGATAGAACCGATATCGCTTGCCGCGTTCAGCCAGCCGAATCCCATAGGCCCTACTTTCAATATATCGCTGGCATACACCGGCACCATGGCTACAGCGCCGCCAAATAATACGGCGAACATGTCGAGTGACATTGCACCAAGCAATTCCTTTGTTTTAAAAACAAAACGCAAACCTTCCTTTACGCTTTCCAGTGTCTTTTTCTCCTTGCTGGTTTCACTGGGTGGTTTGGGTTTAAGCCGGGTAAGAATGAAAAATCCTACGACGAGTAGCGTGCAGATGATTATCAAAGTGCCGGTATTGCCGAGCAGGGCGATCAAAAAGCCACCGGTAGCATGGCCGGTTACGGATGCTGTAAGCCAGGTGCCCTGGCTCCAGGTAGTGGCATTCTGTAATGAATGCCTCGGTACAATGTTCGCGATCATTGCAGAAAAGATAGGTCCCGAAAAAGAACGGATAATACCCGTACAAAAGATCACGGCATAAATGCTGTAAACAATATAGTCGGTCTTAAAATGATCATGTACAAAAGAAGTAGAGAGGAACAATAACAAACCCGCTGCACATAAATAGAAGAATACACTTTTGAGCAGCAGGATCCTTTTTTCACTGATATCAATAACGTGCCCGGAATAAAGCGCCATGGAGAGCGCAGGTATCACTTCAGACAACCCGATCAACCCGATAGCAAAAGGATCTTTTGTAAGCTGATACACCCACCAGCCTACCAGTGTGCCCATCATGCGTAAAGACATGATGAAAGTAAACCTTCCTAATAAAAGACTCCTGTATTCAGGAACACGTATGGCCGCGAAGGGATCGTTGGTGAGCTGCTGAGTTGATTGTTCATCCATGTATGAACACGAAGATAATTAAAGATATGGGATGCGGGATACGTGATGCTCGATAAGCAGGGCCTTTTCAATTGTCACCCCGGACCTGGTTCAGTAAATGTTCTAGTTTAAAGAATATAAGATCCGGGGTCTCCCATCACTTCACTCGTTTCAAATCAATAAGTCTTACTGCTTAGGAAATACTGCAGACATGAGAGACCCCGGATCTTGGTGAACTAAGTTGCAAGCTAACTAAATCTGGTCCGGGGTGACAATTGAAAAGGCCCTGCTTATCGAGCATCACGTATCCCGCATCTCACATCCCATATCTGTTAAGGTAACGTAATATAGTGTTGCCCTTCCCCATATTCTTTCCCCAGCGCCTCTATGATCACCTGGAGATGTTTTTCATTGCCAAGAAAATCGGCATTGGAAGCATCTACAAAAAGCGTTTTGATATTATGCTGTTTGATGTAATTGGTATACGTTTCCTGGATACTGAACAGGTAATTGTCGGGGATATTCTGTTCATAGGAGCGGTTTCTTTTTGTGAGATGGGCCGGACGCCGGTTGACCGGGGCAGGCAGGTAAATAAGCAGGTCGGGGTGCACCAGTTGCTGATGAATGAGGTCAAAAAGCCGCTGGTAAAGACGGAACTCATCATCGGGCAGCGTCACTTTGGCAAACAGCAGGCATTTGGTAAAAAGATAATCGGAAATAGTGAGATGCTGGAACATGTCTTTTTGCTGCAGCAGTTCTTTTAACTGCTTAAAGCGTTCGGCCATGAAAAACAGTTCGAGCGGGAAGGCAAACTGTTGGGGATTGGCATAAAACTTCGGGAGAAAAGGATTGTCGGCAAATTCTTCCAGTATCAGTCTTGCATTGTAATGTTTGCTCAGTAAATGCGCGAGGGTCGTTTTACCGGCCCCTATATTGCCCTCTATGGTAATGAAATTATAATTCATGGTAGTCTGCCGCAAAGTAACTGAAATGATTGCAAGGTTTTGGAAGACCTTTTTCTTTGTGGATAAATCCCGCGATGGTTTCGAAAAAGATATTCTTTGTGCTCTTTGTTGTCTTTGTGGGATTTTATTTTCCCACAAAGACAACAAAGAGCACAAAGTTTTTTATTTATAAGCTATAGCTTATTTACCGGGAGTTTGTCGGGACATTCTTTTAATAATTGTGCGATTGTTTTTTTCAACACCGGATGCATATATTTTTCGGCTATCTCAGCGAGCGGAGTGAGCGCAAAGCGCCGGTTGGGCAACTGGGGATGTGGGATTTTTAAATGAGGCTCGTTATACATCTCATGATTGAATAACAGGATGTCAATATCAATAATACGCGGCCCGTATTTTTCAAGACGGACACGGCCGATGGATTTTTCAATAGCTAAAAGCTGTTCCAGCAATTCGCCTGCTTCCAGTTCTGTTTCCAGCAAAAGAGCCTGGTTCAGAAAAGCCGGCTGATCATTCCTGCCCCAGGCAGCTGTTTCGTATAAAGAAGAACGGGCACTGACCTTCCCGCAATGCTTTTCGATCAATTCCAGGGCCAGGGCCAGGTTAACCTCCGGCTGGCCCATGTTGCCGCCTGTCAATAAATATGCTTTGTTCATACTGGGAACCTTTTCCGGGGGCCAAATATCTTTATTTTTGGCCAAGGTTAGGGAATGGCTTTCTTTATTTGGTGAAACACGGAATATTGAATAAAGGGTTTTCTTTGGCTTTTTAAACGAGTTAGTATGCGTAATTTCTTTAAGATATTTTTTGCCTGCCTGCTGGCACTGGTCATCTTCACTATCCTGGCCTTCTTCTTTTTTGTGGCGGCAGTGGGCGGACTTACATCGAAGGATAAGCCCATGATCGCTTCCCGTTCAGTGCTGGTGCTCGACCTCAGCCAGCATTTTGCAGAGCAGGTGCAGCGTGATCCCCTAAACTTTTTCAGTAATGAAAGCCGCGATGTACCGGGGCTGTATGATATGGTGCGGCTGATACAATCTGCCAAAACCGATAAGAATATCTCCGGTATTTATATCCTCGCCAATGGCAACGGCAATAGCTATGCTGCCAGTGAAGAAATACGCAATGCTCTCGTTGATTTTAAAACCAGTAATAAGTTTATACTGGCACATGGAGATATTATGTCGCAAACCTCCTACAGTGTTGCCAACATTGCCGATAAAATATACGTAAGCCCTATGGGCTTCCTGGAATGGAGTGGCTATAGTGTGGAATATATTTTCCTGAAAGGCATGCTGGAAAAACTGGACATAGAACCGCAGATATTTTATGCCGGTAAATTCAAAAGCGCCACCGAGCCTTTGCGTGCCGATAAAATGACAGATGCCAATAAACTGCAGACAACCGTTTGGCTGAATGACCTCTACAGCGATCTGCTGATGAAAACAGCCGCTGTCAGGAAAATAGATACTGCCGTTCTTCACCAGCTTGCTGATGAAGGAAAAATACAAACCGCTAAAGATGCTGCAGCATACAAACTGGTGGACGGGGTTAAATATGACGATGAAGTGAAAGATGAGATCAAGGCCAAATTAGGGATTGATAAATACGAAAAGATCAATTTTCTTACTGTAAGCACTTATCTCGCCTCGGGAGCCATTCAAAATGTAAAAGGAGAGAAGATTGCACTTATTTATGCAGAAGGTGATATTGTGGATGGAAGGGCTGATCAGGGCACAATTGGTAGTGAAAATTACAGAACGCTGATCCGCAAAGCCAGGCTGGATAAATCTGTTAAGGCAATTGTGTTCCGGATCAACTCCGGTGGTGGCAGTTCACTGGCGAGTGAAAATATCTGGCGTGAACTTTCACTGGCTAAAAAGGAAAAGCCTGTGATAGTAAGTTTTGGTGATGTGGCGGCTTCAGGAGGTTATTATATCGGCTGCATGGCCGACAGCATATTTGCATTGCCAACCACGATCACCGGATCGATCGGTGTGTTTGGCATTATCCCCAACATGGAAGGGTTCTTTAAGAATAAAACAGGCATCACTTTCGATGGGGTGAAAACAGGCCAGTATGCAGATGCAGGCGCTTTCTATCGCCCGCTTAACGATAATGAAAAAAAGATGATGCAGGCCAGTGTTGATCTTATCTATGCACAATTCAAACAAAGGGTGGCCGAAGGCCGGAAAAGGGATACGGCTTATATTGACAGCATTGCCCAGGGCCGTGTGTGGACGGGCAAAAGGGCAATAGAACTCGGGTTGATCGATCGCTTCGGTGGTCTGCAGGACGCAGTACAATGCGCAGCCCGCATGGCTGGTTTAAAAGAATACAAAGTGAGTGAATTCCCCGAGCCGCGAAACCTGATGGATGAAATACTCGGCAAAAAAGATCCGATGAACTATGCTGCTAAAATGAAACAGGAAATGGGGGATGATAATTACGCTATTTACCAGGAACTGAAACGCGTGAGGGAAATGAGCAATGGAGTACAGGCAAGAATGGCCTTCCGGTTTGTTGTTCGTTGATTATCGGTTAAAGGCCAGTGGATTCCGGTGAACTCTAAACTTTTTAAAGTACGTTTGCACCCAATCATTTCCCATGCCCCAGCAATACAGTCAGGCAAAGGCGCTCTGGGCCATTACCCGGGCCAGTTTCAAAGCCATTTTTTCACAACCGACCGCTGTTGTGTTCAGTTTGTTATTCCCGATTATTTTTATTTTGATCTTCGGAGCTTTCGGGAATGGCGGAGGTCCAAGTTTCCGTATTGCGTTTGAACCAGGCTCTGATACCACTAATGCTTTTTTTGCTTCGCTGAAGATGAACCCCCTGTTGCGGTTTGCAGAATACAAGGATACTGTTGCGTTGAATAAAGACCTGGAAAAAGGGCAACTGACTGCTGTGCTCAATATCCGCGAAACAAACGATACATCTTCCAGGCAGCATGTGGTAGTGGGTGTTCGTTCCACTTCTGCCAGTGGCAACACATTCGGCGGCTTCATGCAGGCCCTCGATTATAACAAAATGAAATTTGAAAAAAATTTATCCAGCGATAAAGAGGAATACGTGCATGTGGAAACGCCTGTTATTTCCGAAGGAAAAAAATACAGGCAAATTGATTTTATCTTACCAGGCCAATTAGGCTTTTCCATTTTATTTGCCACTTTGTTTGGTATCTCCTTCACGTTTTTTACACTGCGTGAGCAGTTAGTATTGAAACGTTTTTATGCATCACCAGTCAGCCGGCTGAATATTCTGGTTGGGATCGGCATCAGCCGTTTATTCTTTCAGTTGATGAATGTGGTTGTATTGATCCTGTTTGGTCATTTCTTCCTCAACTTTACTTTGCAACATGGCGCGGTTACATTCTTTGAAATGGTGCTGATGTCGGTATACATGCTTTTCCTGCTGATGGGTGTCGGGCTTATTTTCAGCAGCATCGCTAAAACGGATACTGCAATACCCCTGCTCATTAATTTATTCGGTTTTCCTCAAATGCTTTTATCCGGCACTTTCTTTCCGGTTAATGTATTTCCGAAATGGCTTCAGGATATCTGTTATTTCCTCCCACTTACTCAATTCAACAATGCAGTCCGCAAAATATCTTTTGAAGGATTGCATATATGGGACTGCTGGAAAGAGATCGGCATTCTTGGAATATGGATCGTCCTTATCTACGCTATTGTAGTAAAAGTGATCAAATGGGAATAATTTTGTCACTCGTGTAACCAGTGTTTTATGAAGGGAATAAAATTAGCAGTAATAAGTTTTGTCTTTTTATTCACCGTGGTATGGCTCATATCACTGTTAATACCTTCCCGCGTGCGGATATCCCGCGCCATTAATATCCATGCAAGCCAGGACAGTATTATTGGGATGATAAAAAATCCTTTACGCTGGAAAGAATGGTATCCCGGTCTGGACACTGCCAAACCTTTATATATCGATGGCAAGCTGAGAGGAATGATCATGAATGATAAAGACCCAAAGCAGCCCGTTTACCTGCAGCTCGAAAAAGAAGGTCCTGATGAAATAACGGCTCAGTTTGTAGGCAGCCGTATAAAACCGGTCACCAATACCTGGAAAACAATCAGCTACGAGCATTCGGATTCGCTCACTTTACAATGGTATATGGATTTTCAGTTGCGCTGGTACCCCTGGGAAAAATTTGCAAGCCTGCTGCTGGAGAAATCCTATGGTCCCCCCATGCAAAAAGGATTGAGCACGATAAAAAAGAACGTTCAGGCTAACCTTTCATCCAATAATTAAAGGTGGCTTGGCAGGTTATTTGTAGATTTAGCCAGTCCAAAATCATTAAAAAAAATATTATGAAATCATTATTCCTACTTGCGATTGCAACAACCAGCATGCTTTTTTCTTATGGCCAGGAAGATAAATCCAAACGCCCAAGCCCGCCTGCTGTGGTGAAACAAACACTGGCCAGCGGTGCTGAAGTAACAATTGATTATAGCCAGCCCTCTGTAAAAGGAAGAACAATTGGTAAAGACCTTGAACCAAAAGACGGCCAGGTATGGCGTGCCGGTGCCAACGAAGCCACTGTATTTGAAGTAAGCAAAGCAGTGAAAGTGGAAGGCAAAGATCTGCCTGCCGGTAAATATGCTTTTTTCACCCTTTCCAATGGCGATGATTGGACACTCATCTTCAACAAAACAGCGAAGCAATGGGGTGCTTATGACTACAAAGAGGCAGACGACGCATTGCGGGTGAAGGTGAAATCAAAAAAAGCAAGTACACCTTCAGAAAAACTGACCTATACCATCAGCAAAGCCGGGGAGGTGACGCTTCACTGGGGTGATATCGAGACTTCTTTCAAAGTGCAATAAACCAGGTATTTTTGCCTTTCGCAAGAGCCGCCCGCTTTCAGCGAGCGGCTTTTTTCATAGAATGCAGCATGCAACGATAAGAGGAGGATCATTGTCAGGTATGGCAACCGAACAGATGGAGCAACAGAAATTGGTCAGGGACTGCCTGAAGGGAAAACCCCAGGCGCAGCGGCAGCTTTATGAAACGTATGCCGATACGATGCTGGGTGTGTGCTATCGTTATACCCGCTCTATGAGAGATGCGGAAGATGTTCTCCAGGAAGGTTTTGTGAAAGTGTTCCATCATTTGAATCAATATAAACAGGAGGGGGAACTCGGGGCCTGGATCCGCCGGATCATGGTCAACACCGCCCTTAATTTCCTCAAGCGCCATCGCAAATACCAGGAGGAAATGTATTTCACAGAAGAATACCTCCATCCCGTCAGTCAGGAAGATCCAGCCGTCCGCTTACATGCTAAAGAACTGGCCGATCTCGTACGCCAGTTGCCGCAAGGATACCAGGTAATATTCAACCTGCATGCGGTGGAAGGATTCTCCCATGTGGAGATAGGAGAGATGCTGGGTATCAGCGACGGTACTTCACGTTCACAATATGCCAGGGCCAGGAACCTCCTGATCACCTGGCTGAAAAAATATTCCACGGACCAGAAAAAGTCAAGTTATGCCGGAAAGTGAATTTGATAAACAGGTACAGCAGGAGATGGAGGGGCTGCGATTGCGTCCTTCAGCCGCTGTATGGGAAAATGTAGAAAAGGAGCTGCGACGTAAAAAAAGACGTCGTTATATCGTCTTCTTTTGGCTGCTCACCGGCCTCGGCCTGCTGGGCTATACAGGTTATTTCCTTACACAAAAGGGCAAACCCACGTTGGCGGAATCTTCCGGCACACCTGCTGATCATTCCGGCAAAAACAAAGCTGTGCAGCAACCTGCACAATCAGCCACTGCTCCATCAACATCAGCACCATCAACAATAAATCCAACTGATAATACTAATCCTGTTGATCAAAATATACAATTAAAAGAGAACACAACTGTTACTGCAACGCAGCCCGCTACAGCCGCACCTGATAACGGTGAAGAACTGAACAGTAATAAAACAATAGCACCTTCTCCATTCAATAAAAACAAAGGAACCGGCAGGAAAAGAAAAGCCGGTAGCGGAGATCAGCCTTCTGCAGGTGAAAATCATTTGACAAGTACCGGAAAAAGAAAGAATAGTCGGACTGAATTGCCTGTTGCAGAATCTGGCGTCAAAAAAGAAATAAATACGCCGGAGGTAAAAGAAACAGAAAGCAAGACCACTGATATTACAGCGCAAACGCCGCCTGTTACTTCGCAGGATAGTGTGAAAGCGAAAGCAGACAGCGCAGTAGCTGCAGCCCCACCTGCAGAAACAAAAGCACCGGTGGTTAAAAAACAATCTTCTTCCAGAATCAAGTGGTCGCTCGATCTTGGAGTTGGTGGATCAGGTCCTATCAGCAGTCCGTTCCTGATCGGTGATCCTGATAAATCCAACAGAGCATCTTATGATCAGAATGGTATGTATTCTCCTTCACCCGGATCTCCGCTGGTTACTCCTCCGATAAATTATGGTGGCCCGATATATTACCCCCGTTCTGATATCAAACCCGGACCCGCATTCCGCATTGGTATATTGGGCGAATGGGCGATATCAAAACGGAGCAGTATTGTTTCAGGCTTGCAGTATCAATACCAGAGCAATAATATCCGCACAGGTTATTACATGGACACATCGCTTGTGTTCAACAACAATGCTGCGCAACAGGTATCTGTGAGGTCTTTGTACCAGGGTATGCAGCAAAAAACATTTACCAACCGTTTTCATTACCTGCAAATACCCGTCACTTTCCAATGGCAGGTAAACAAAGGAAAGAAAATGCCGGTCTTGTTGAATGCAGGTTTGTCTGCCGGTTATCTACTTACTACCAATGCCCTTGTGTATGATTCGTTGCAAGGCGGCATCTATTATCACGATAAACACGCATTCAATCGCTTCATGTTTAGCTTCAACACCGGTTTGGCTTTCCGCTTTGGAAACAATAAGCCCGTTCAATGGAGTATCGGACCTGAAGTTTCAATGGGCCTGAGAAGCCAGGTGAAAGAAGGGTATGATAAGAAGCAGTATCCATTGTATTTAGGAATACAGGCAAGATTGTACTGGCCGAAGAAAAAATGATTGCAGTAGTTTAGTGGTTATCATCTGCAAGGAACCTGATATTCCTTTGCATTCCTTTCCACTTAGTTCTGCTCAAGGGTGAATGTTTGAAGATTTTCTTAAAGGCATCTTCCGTCATCATTTCCCATTCCCTGCTGCGCAGGTTAAGTATCTCAGGTATGGGAATGAACCCGGTTTCTTTATTAGGTTGGCTGAACCGGTTCCAGGGGCATACGTCCTGGCAGATATCACAACCAAAAGCCCAGTCATCAAATTTGTTTTTCATTTCACCGGGGATCAGCATGTCCTTCAGCTCTATGGTGAAATAGGAAATACATTTACTGCCATTCACTACTTTACCCGGCAGGATGGCTTCAGTAGGGCAGGCATCTATGCAGCGGGTGCAGGTGCCGCAATGATCTTTTGCAAACGGATCATCATATTCCAGCTCCAGGTCGGTGATCAGCGTGGCAATAAAAAAGAAAGAACCATTTTTCGGGGTCAGCAAGTTTCCATTCTTCCCGATCCATCCCAGTCCGCTGCGTTGAGCCCAACTTCTTTCCAGTACAGGAGCGGAATCTACAAAGCCACGGCCATTCACTTCTCCTATATTTTCCTGTATTTCGGCAAGAAACTGGTTCATTTTTGCCCTGATCACTTCATGGTAGTCGTTGCCAAAAGCATACTTGGCAATCTTAGGCGCATCGGGCTGTTGTTGCTCTGCAGGAAAATAATTCTGCAGCAGTGTGATCACGGAGCGGGCGCCCGGCACCAGCCTCGTGGGATCAACCCTCAACTCGAAATGATTTTCCATGTATTTCATAGCCCCATGCATGCCCTGGCTCAGCCACCGTTCCAGCCTTTGCGCATCTTCATCCAGCCTTACAGCTTTGGCAATGCCGCAGTAATCAAAGCCCAGCCTGGCGGCTGTCTGTTTAATAAATGCCGTATGACTATCTCGTAGATTCACAAGTGCTTATTGGGCCCCAAAGATACCCTGTAATATCTGGGATATTTTATGTAAAATTGTTCCTCTTGATTTTCAACCAACACCGCCAAACCCACCCGCATGAAAGTCCAATCCATCCTGATCATTTTGCTCAGCCTTATCTTCTTTGAAGTAAGCGCTCAGGAAAAAGCAAAGATCAAATTTGGCAAAATAGGGCCCGAAGATTTCAAAATAACATTATACCCGATCGACAGCAATGCCAGTGCCGTTATCATTGGCGATATTGGCTCCACTGATTTTGTGGGCAATGAAAAAGGAAGTTTTGCACTTGAGTTCAAACGCTACTGCCGGGTGCACATACTCAATAAAAATGGCTATGATATCTCTAAAGTAGAGATCCCGATCTATACAGTAGATGAAGCAGAGGAAGAGCTTTCTTCACTCAAAGCCGTGACCTATAACCTGGAAAACGGCAAAGTAGTGGAAACCAAACTGGACCCTAAAAACATATTTAAAGAAAAGATCAGCAAGAAGAAGGTGATAAAGAAATTTACTTTTCCTGCTGTTCGCGAAGGCTCCATTATTGAATTTGAATATAAACTCAAATCCGATTTTTTGTTCAACCTGCGGCCCTGGGAATTTCAAACCAGCTACCCCACACTCTGGAGTGAGTACGTGGTGGGAATGCCCGAGTTCCTGAATTATGTTTCCTTAACGCAAGGCTACCAGCCTTTTTATTTAAAGGACCAAAAGGACAAAAGAGAATCCTTTAGCGTGGAGATGAAAAAGGAGAATGCAATGGTAGGCGGCAGCGACCGGTTTAGTTTTACAGCAGGCGTTACTTTTTTCCGCTGGGTAATGAAAGATGTGCCGGCCTTAAAGGAAGAAAGTTATACTTCTACACTCAGCAACCACGTTTCCAGGATCGAATTCCAGTTAGCCGAATACCGCGAACCTTTTACTCCCAAAAAAGTAATGCATACCTGGACGGAAACAGCTCAGCGTTTATTAGATGAAGAAGATTTTGGCAAACCTCTCCAGGAGGAAAATGAATGGCTGAATGATGTGATACCAACCATCAGCAAAAACGCCAAAACACCGCTTGAGCAGGCAAAGAATATTTATGCCTGGCTGCGTGATAATATGACCTGTATCAGTTACAATTCTTTCTATACTACTAAATCACTCAAAGCAACATTCAACAGCAAAAGCGGCAGCGAAGTGGAGATCAATCTCCTGTTGACCGCCATGCTGAAGAAAGCAGGGATGCTTGCTGATCCTGTAATACTTAGCACCCGTTCAAACGGATATGCGTATGCATTGTACCCATTGATCGATCGTTTTAATTATATCGTTGCCCGTGTGATGATTGGTGGACAAACTTATTACCTGGCGATGCGGATCACGGGCTTACCGCCAGACCATCTTTCAAGGGGGCGGATTATCGC
>CBHEUU010000035.1:0-15250 GCA_965990355.1 uncultured Chitinophagaceae bacterium | reverse complement strand
TGATGCGATTAAGAATTCAGCAGCAGTGGTAGTGAATACTGTTGGCGGCGGAAGGGTGATCAGTATAGCAGATAATCCCAATTTCCGTGCGTTCTGGCTGGGAGGCAGCAAGTTGTTTATGAATGCTATTTTCTTTGGAAGAAGTATCGACGCGGCGAGCGGAAGGACGGAATAAATCAAAGGAAAAACACATAAAAAATCCGTTTTTTCCCCAAGGAATTCTTTTAATCTGATTGCATCTTGCACTCATAGCGGTAGGTAAGTCAAAAGTTATTCACAAGTCTGCTTTGCAACGGGCAAATCAAGTTAGTGTGGCATCTCAGGCGGGAGAATAGTGCTAACTTGCCGCTTAATAATTATTACGAATATTAAAACAGAGCACTATGATTAAAATGCAAGTTATCGGTAACCTCGGCAAGGATTGCGTGGTTAACACAGTCAATGGAAAGAATGTGATCAATTTTACAGTAGCCCATACAGAGAAATACAAAGACAGTCAGGGTACAAGCCAGGAGAAAACAACCTGGGTGGATTGTGCGTACTGGACAGACAGGACTGCTCTTTCGCCTTATCTGACTAAAGGCAAACAGGTATTTGTGGAAGGAACGCCGGAAGTAAGATCATTTACCCGCCAGGATGGAACAGGTGGCGCTTCTCTTTCTCTTCGCGTGCGTGAAGTGCAATTATTGGGTGGCCGCAGCGAAGGTTTAGGTGGCAGCTCTTCTTATAGCAATGGTGCTTCCAGTACTTCACAAAGCAGTGTTTCCTCTGCAAATGATATTACAGAGCCGATTGATGATCTGCCTTTCTAAGAACACGAAAAAAGAATGCGAATAGCCTCAATGCCTTCCTGATTACAGGGAGGCATTTTCTTTGTTTCTTTGCGCTATGTCAGCACAATTATTTTCTTATCAGCAGCTCGCTGCTTTTACCCGCCAGGTATTCGTGGCCATAGGATGCCCGGAAGAACAGGCTGAAACAGCCACAAGGGCCCTGCTTTCTGCAGACGTCAGAGGGATTGATTCGCACGGAGTGGCAAGGCTCAGTGGTTATGTACGTCTTTGGGAAGCAAAAAGAGTGAATGCCAAACCTGATATCCGGATCATTCATGAAACGCCTTCCACTGCAGTGATTGATGGAGACAGTGGACTTGGCCTGGTAATAGCACCTTATGCCATGCAAGTGGCAATTGATAAAGCAAAACAGGTAGGCACCGGTTGGGTAAGCGTACAAAACAGCAATCACTTTGGTATAGCTGGTTATCATGCCATGATGGCTTTACAATATGATATGATCGGTATGGCTATGACCAATGCCAGCCCATTAGTAGCGCCTACTTATTCGATCGACAAAATGCTCGGTACAAATCCTATCTGCGTGGCAGCGCCTGCAGGTAAGCAGCCGGCATTTGTGGCGGATCTTGCCACTACTACTGCAGCAAATGGAAAGCTGGAAATTTTACAACGGAAAAGTCAACCGACCCCCTCAGGCTGGGTGCAGGATGCAGAAGGTAATCCTTCGCATGACCCGCATGAACTGAAGAAAGGGGGCGCCTTATTGCCGCTTGGCGGAGATAAGGAACATGGCAGTCATAAAGGATATGCACTGGGGGCAATAGTGGATATTTTCTCAGCCTTACTCAGCGGAGCAAATTATGCGCCCTGGGTGCCGCCATTTCCCGCCTATGTGCCAATGCCGGCACAGCAGCCCGGTAAGGGGATCGGTCATTTTTTCGGGGCCATGCGCGTAGATGCTTTCCGGCCGGCTGAAGAATTTAAGAAAAGCATGGACCACTGGATCGAAGGGTTCAGAGCTGCAAAGCCGATGCCTGGACAGGAAAAAGTGCTGGTGCCCGGAGACCCCGAAAGGGAAATGGAAGCGGAGCGGATGAAAGAAGGAATTCCTTTGCTGGAAATAGTTATAAAAGATTTGATATCTACAGGAGAGAAGCTTGGAGTGAAATTCTAAAAACTCTACTTACTTTATCGGGAAATGACACAATTTATATCTTTTTGTTATCTACCAGCCTTTATCTTTGCACCCACCATTTTTAATCCTTAAAAAAACTCGGGAGGGGGGAACTATCATGAAAGTAATGAAGTTTGGCGGCACCAGTGTGGGTAAGCCGGAACGTATGCACCATATCGCTTCACTTGTCACTAAAGAAGAAGAGCCCACTATTGTGGTGTTGTCTGCCTTGTCTGGCACCACCAATGCGCTGGTGGAAATAGGTGAGCATATTGCTAAGGGTGATCGCAGCGCAGCCAAGCAAGCAATTGATAAACTGGAAGCGCATTATCAGCAATTCATTACTGAACTGGTGAAAAAACCGGCATCTGTAGAGAAGACACGCCAGATCGTTGCCGAGCATTTCGAATTCCTCAATATCATTCTCAAGATATCTTTCAGTGAAGCGCTGAATAAAGATATTCTTGCACAGGGAGAATTGCTGTCGACCAAATTGTTTGCAGCTTACCTGGAAGAACAAGGTATTGATCATGCTCTGTTGCCTGCACTGGAGTTTATGACCATCGATGCCTATGATGAACCGCAGATCGGCAGCATCAAAATAAAACTCACGCAACTGCTGCAACAGCATAAGGAAAGAAAAATATTTGTTACGCAGGGTTATATCTGCCGCAATATACGCGGTGAGGTAGACAACCTGAAAAGAGGCGGCAGCGATTATTCTGCTTCATTGATCGGAGCGGCGATCGGCGCTTCTGTATGTGAAATATGGACCGATATTGATGGCATGCACAATAATGATCCCCGTGTAGTGAAAAAAACAGTGCCTATTGAACAATTGAGTTTTGATGAAGCGGCTGAGCTTGCTTATTTCGGTGCTAAAATACTTCACCCTGCTTCCATCTGGCCGGCACAAACTTATAAGATCCCTGTAAAGCTGCTCAATACAATGCAGCCGGAAGCAAAAGGCACGCTGATCACTGAACTCGCAGGCAGTGTAGGTGTAAAAGCAGTAGCGGCAAAAGATAATATCATCGCTATCCGTATCAAAAGCAGCCGCATGCTGCTGGCATATGGGTTTTTAAGAAAGATATTCGAGGTGTTTGAAAAATACCGTACACCGATCGATATGATCACTACTTCAGAAGTGGCCGTATCACTTACTATCGACAGCCCTGTTTTCCTGAAAGAAATACTGAAGGAGCTGGAACCATTCGGTACAACCGAGGTAGACCATAATCAAACGATCATCTCTGTAGTAGGTAATGAAATATCCCAAACAACAGATATCGTGAAGAAACTGTTTGGTTCTATCATGAACATACCTGTTCGCATGGTGTCTTATGGTGGCAGCCCTCACAATATTTCATTGCTGATCGACGCAAAATATAAAATGCAGATCCTGCAGCAACTGAATAAGGGAATGTTTGGATTGGAATAACCGGATTTATCTAACGGAAATTTCAAGAACAATCATTAACTAAAAAACTAGTTTTAATATTGTATATTGCCGGTATGTCCAAAATACCGGCATTTTTGTGCCTGCTGTTTTTTGTTCCGCTCACACTGCTTTCCCAGCGTACTATACAGGGAAGGGTAGTGACTGCTTCCGGTAAGGAGCCGGTTGCAGGAGGCAGTGTTTTTATCAGCAACACATCTTACGGTACAGTGACCAGTAAAGATGGGTATTTTGAAATTGCTGATATCCCTCCCGGTAAATATGATCTTATTATTTCCTCCGTTGGATACGAAACAAACGTATACAGTTTCAGTACCGATCAGTTGCCGCTTAAGCTTCGTGTGGAACTGGAAGTGAAAGTAAGAGAACTGCAAAATGTGGTTGTTGAACCATCAGTAGAAGAAGGTTGGGACAAATGGGGTAAGGTATTCCTTGATAATTTTGTTGGCCAAACGCCTAATGCCCGGCAGTGCAAAATCAAAAATGAAGGTTCCATCCGCTTCAGGTTTTACCGCAAAAGCAACCGGTTGGTAGCTTATTCAGATGACCAGATCGTATTGGAGAATAAAGCGCTGGGTTATATCATCAAATACCAGTTGGAAGATTTCGAAGTCAATTATAAAACAAACACTACCTTATTTGTAGGTTACCCGCTTTTTGAAGAAATAGATAAAAAGAGAAAAGGCCTGCAACGTCGCTGGCAGAAGAATCGCGATAAAGCCTACTATGGCTCCATGATGCATTTTATGCGGGCTGTATATAACAATAAGCTGGCTGCTGAAGGATATGAAGTAAGACGAATGGTGCGCAAGCCCAACCTGGAAAAACAACGTATCAAAAAAATATACCGTCCTGTAAGACTTACCGGAGCTGTAAAGATCAGCGGCAGCAATGGTAAGCTACTTACTGTGTCATCGCAGGACAGTTTATCAACCGATTCCAGCGAATACTATCAACGCGTGTTATCTCAGAATGATAATATTGATACGTATGGCCGGGATACACTCACTGCAGATAGCCTGGTCATAGAGCAAAAAGGAGAGCTCAAAGCGATTTACTTCGACGACTATCTGTATGTTACTTATAAACGGGAGCTGGAAGATGAAGAATACCTGCTTTATTATAGTGAGAGAAGAAAACCGACTTTTCAGCGTTCCTATATCTTCCTGCAAAACCACCAGCTTATTGCTATAGATCCCAATGGAAGTTATTTTCCGCCACAGGAGATTTTTTCAATGTCTTACTGGGGATGGAATGAAAAGATGTCTAATCTTCTGCCGCTCGATTATAAACCATATGCAGAAGTATCGGATCTCAGAACCGGGATTAAGAATGATCAGTAGTCAACTATTGATACACTCTCACATAATCAATCTCCATCTTCTGCGGCCATATACTTTCATCCACTCCCATTTTACCACCCCAGCCGCCGCCTACTGCAATATTCAACAGCAGGAACATTTTGTTGTCAAAGGGCCATGCATCATAACCCGTATGTTCATTATTGAAAGTAAAATATACATTTCCATCCACCGCCACTTTCACTGATTCTTTATTCCATTCAACACTGTATACGTGAAAGTTCTCTGAACAATCTTTTACTTCTATCGTATCTGTTTTTTGTGTGTTGATAACGTGATAATACTTTTTGCAATGTACTGAAGCATGAACGGATCCCTGGTTAAACCCCACATGTTCCATGATATCAATCTCACCATCATCAGGCCAGCGTAATTTAGGCACTGAACCCAGCATCCAGATAGCAGGCCAGGTGCCACGGCCTTTAGGCAATTTTGCTTTCACTTCTATTTTACCGTATTGCCAATCGCCTTTGTTTTTGGTGATCAGCCTCGCAGATGTATAAGATTTTCCCTGCCAGTTTTCTTTGCGTGCTTCAATCGTGAGCAAACCATTTTCAACACGGGCATTTTCCTTCCGGCCGGCAGTGTAATATTGTAATTCAGCATTTCCCCAACCATGGCCACCAACTTCAGCGGTCCATTTGGCAGTATCCGGCAAACCGGTATAATTAAATTCATCACCCCATACCTGTTTCCATTTTTTTTCCTGTGCAGAAACGGAAACGCTGATGATCAATAAGAAGCAAAGCAATAATTTCATAGAAGCAATTGAAATGGTAAGCTAAGTAAAAAATTTCAAGCAAGAAAGGCTTTCCTGAACGCCGGCATTTTCCTGTTCTTCGTTGCCTGCTCATAAGCATATCCCATTGCAATTAAAACCGGTTCAGCGTAGGCCTGTGCAAAAAATGAAAAACCTACCGGCAGATCATATACCATTCCGCAAGGCACGGTGATATGAGGATAACCGGATGCTGCTGCAGGCTGAGTAAGAAATACATTACCCCAACGGTCGCCATAGATCATGTCGATACTGCAGGCCGGCCCCATCGTTAAACCGCATAATGCATCCAACTGATGTTGTTTGAACAGCGCATCAATTATCTTCCGTGTGCCTGCATGGCTTTTCTGTAATGCCTGTTTATAAGCAGAACTGTCCAGCCCTTCTTTCTTTTGGGAACCTTCCAGTATTTCCTGTTTGAAATAAGGCATGGCTTTGCTTTCATTGGTCTTGTTAAAAGCAATCACTTCTTCCAGTGATTTCACACGGGCATTGGCACTGGCGAGATAGCGGTTCAGCCCATCTTTGAATTCATATTGCATTACTTCAAACTCTGCATCGCCCAGTTTATTTATTTCATCAAGATATTCCACTTCAATAATAGTGGCGCCTTGCTGCTTCAGCACTTCCAGTGCTTTTTGCTGCAGTGCATGAAGCAATGGATTATCACCCTGTGGTTTCTTTTCCACTCCGATACGTTTACCTTTTAATCCTTCGGGATTAAGAAAACTGGTGTAATCAGTGACCTTTGTTTTTTGCTTTTCTTGTTCCAGCGTTATTTTATCAGCAGGATCAATACCCGCCAGTACACCGAGCATAATAGCTGCATCTTTTACTGTGCGGGCCATTGGGCCAGCCGTATCCTGTGTTGAAGAAATAGGAACGATGCCTGAGCGGCTCACCAGACCAACGGTTGGTTTAATACCTACAATCCCATTTACCGCGGAAGGGCAGGTGATGGAACCATCTGTTTCTGTGCCTACAGCCACAACGCAAAGATTAGCCGCAACGGCAACACCAGAACCGGAACTGGAACCACAGGGGTTATGATCAAGGATATAAGGGTTCTTTGTTTGACCACCCCGGCTGCTCCAGCCCGAACATGATCTGCTTGACCTGAAATTGGCCCATTCACTGAGATTGGTTTTACCGAGAATAACTGCACCTGCATCTCTCAGTCTTTTTACCAGGAAAGCATCCGTTGCTGCTATATGACCTTCCAGCGCTAATGAACCTGCTGTGGTCTGCATTTTGCCTGCCGTGTCAATATTGTCTTTCAGCAATACAGGAATGCCATGCAATGGGCCTCTTGTTTTTCCATTCTTTCTTTCTGCATCCAATGCACGCGCATCTGCAATAGCATCAGGATTTATTTCAATCACTGAATGAAGTGAAGGCCCTGCATGGTCTATATCGCGGATGCGGGTAAGATACAGGTCCGTAAGTTTTTCAGCGGTATATGTTCCTGCAGCCATTTTCTCCTGCAATACAGAGATATCGGTTTCATCCAATTCAAAAACCGGTAACTGCCCGTTTGCTTCTTCTTTTGTTTTTGCATCTGTATCCGCGCCTGGTTTGCATGAAACGAGTAAAGTGCTGACACCTGCAGTAGCAATAGCAGAGGTGGTTAAAAAATCCCGTCTTTTCATAAGTTTCAATATTGATTAGACAGTCATTTAATCAATCGGCTGCCAGAGTTCGATCTTATTTCCTTCCGGATCATATACCCAGGCAAACTTGCCGTAAGATTCGTTCTGCTTGTTTTCATCAATGCGAACACCTGCCGCCTCCAGTTCTTTTAAAAGACTATCAAGATCAGTTACACGAAGATTGATCATGAACTGCTGTTCTTTATTGCCAAAATAATTCGTATCCTGCTTAAAAGGTGCAAACACGGTAGGCCCTTCCTGCTGAACCCAGGGTTCAGCACCTACTGCAGTAATGCCAAAATGTTGCTCATACCAGGCCGCTGTTGCTTTGGGATCTTTGGAGCGGAAGAATAGGCCGCCGATTCCCGTTACATTTCCCATAATAGAAGTTTAGGAGGTTAATACGCTTTGTTTCTAAATATAAAGAGATAACAGGGATAAAAAAAATCCCGGCAGGAATGCTGCCGGGACAAAGAATCTTTACATCCACTATTATGGGAAGATACCCAGTTCTGCATAGCTGGTAGCCACTTTATTGATGGCAACCACATAAGCTGCTGTACGCATATTGGGAATATCAGGATTGTTTTTCCATTCATTCATGATCTCATGAGTAGCGGTGATCATGGTTTCTTCAAGACCACTGTACACCAGGTCCACTTCATCTGCACCGTGAACAATGTATTCTTTTTCTTTCGGGTTCATTTTTTTACCGGAAAGATTTTCCATTTGTCCAACGATATGCGCATTCATGTTTTCGTTGAAGCGTTTTTCCATACGTCCGTAACGAACGTGGCTGAGGTTCTTCAACCATTCAAAATAGGAAACCGTTACACCACCCGCATTCAGATACATATCAGGCACTACAATGATTCCTTTTTTTGCAAACACTTCATCTGCTTCAGGTGTGAGAGGACCATTGGCTGCTTCGCCGATCAGTTTGGCTTTTACCCGTGGTGCATTTTCACCATTGATCACATTCTCAAGAGCGGCAGGTATCAGAATATCACATTCCACTTCAAGCGCATCTGTATTTTTTTTCAGGTTGGTAGCGCCGGGGAAGTTGAGGATGGAACCGGTTGTTTTGCGGTGGTTGAACACCTGGTCCACATCAAGCCCTTTTTCGTTTACAATAGCTCCTTCATATTCTGCAAGGCCAATGATCAATGCACCTGCATCCTGAAAGAATTTAGCTGTGTGATATCCCACATTACCCAATCCCTGCACCACGATCCTTTTACCTTCCACGCCAACACTCAATTCAAGTTTGGCCATGATATCGGACATATTGCATACTTCACGCAATCCGAAGAACACACCAAGACCTGTGGCTTCACGACGGCCACGCACACCTCCCTGTGAAACGGGCTTACCGGTTACACAACCTGCAGCGTCAATCTCACCGGGATGCATGGTAGTGTAGGTATCCAGTATCCAGGCCATTTCACGCTCACCTGTACCATAATCAGGCGCGGGCACGTCAGTGCCTGGCCCGATAAATTTTTTCTTGATCAGTTCAGATGTATAACGGCGGGTGATCTTTTCCAATTCAAATGGAGTGTATTCACGGGGATTGATCTTGATGCCACCTTTACCTCCACCGAATGGAACGTTCACGATGGCGCATTTGTAGGTCATCAATGCTGCGAGAGCCATCACTTCATCCTGGTTCACTTCTGCAGCAAAACGGATACCACCTTTACAGGGAGTTTTATGATGTGAATGCTGCACACGGTATGCTTCTATTACTTCAATAGCGCCTGAATCCCTTTTTACAGGGAACTTCATACTGTAAATGGCGTTGCAGGCTTTGATTTGTTCCAGGATACCTGGATCCCATTTGGTAAACTTTGCGGCTTTGTCGAAACTTTTTTCAACAGCGTTAAAGAAACTGTAATGCTTTTCTGACATGATTCTAATTTTTGTTTTCGAATAGCAATCGTAATTGTTATGCGGGTTATTGATTTATGATAACAACAACAGCGTCACCCGTAAACTTGTTGTTGGTTTATTGTTATAGTAATTCAAAATTCAAAAGTAAAAATGCAAAAGATGTCAGCTGGCGGCCAGTAAGAAAAGTTTGGGTTAAGTTTTTGCATTTTAGCTTTTTACTTTTGAATTCGATCATGCTTCTTTTTCCAGCTTGCTGATCTTCCTGTCGAGCCTGATCAGGTAAAGGAATAAACCGACAAGGATGGTTGTCATCACAGCGATTACCACATAAATGCGGCCATTGCTGCGCATGGTTTGTCCGAAAGCAGATTCTCCCGCCACATCCTGGGCTTGTGCAACTGCAGCAAAAAGGAGTACGGTAAACAGGGAAAGCAATGGTTTTATTTTTTTCATCTGTGGACGTTTCATGCGGTCAATCTTTTTTCTTTCCATAAACTCAGGCGTATTTTAAGCGTGGTGATCCAAACGCCGAGCAACGCCCAGCCGATAAATGCAGGCAGTTCCACTACACGCATTTCAGGGATCACATCATTGAAATTCATTGCAGGGTTTCCTTCCTGGCCGGGATGCAGGCTGGGTAATAAGCGTGGCACGATCCAGATGGAAGGGAACAGCATGGCATAAGCAAATATGTTGTACACTGCACTGATCCTTGCACGCTTGTCCATATCATGTATAGAATCCCTCAGCACGAGATAGGCAAAATAGATCAGCAGTGCAATAGCTGCTCCGATAAGTTTGGGTTCTCGTGCCAATGCGCCGAACGATTGGAAAAGAGGGTTATTGGGATCAGCCCAGGTATAACTCATCCAAATGGCGCCGGTAGCATAACCAAGCAGGCCAAACACAATACCCATTACAGAATATTGCCGGGCATAGATATCATATTTGATATTGAAAGTGCGGAGATAACGGATGGCATTCACTACAGAAACGGTGAACAATGTCATCATCGCCATCCACATACCTACGTGAAAAAACAGATTACGGCTGGTTTCTTCCAGTGCAGGAAGGTTGGGGATCTTTACAAGCAGGCCTTGTATAAAAGTGAACAGCAGCAATACGATACAAAGTATCTTCCACCACCAGCGGGAAATCATATTTTTTTTACGGTTCATTGGTTTGTCTTTCAATTAGAAAGGAGGCCGAAAAGTGCACAAAATTAAGGCCGCCGGGCTAAATTATCATCAGTCCTTCCAAAGAAAGGGGAAAAGAATTACAGAAAGAATGATGACCATTACGTCCAGCGCCACAAGTAATAATACGTTACTGGCGTGTATGGTCAGAATAGGATTAAAAGCTGCATTGGAGATCTTCATCAGCAGCAATAACTGGGGAACGATAAGCGGAAACCCCAATACGGCCATAATAGCAGCATTCTGTTGTGCGCGGGCAGCTATAGCCGCCAGGAAAGTAAAGATCAGGCTCAGGCTCCAACCGCCGAGCAGCACCAAACCGATAAAAGCCCCGGCTTTTACCATCGGATTGCCAAAGAACATCGTAAAAAGCAACAGGCTGAGCAGGCTCATCAGAAGCATCAAGCCCGAATTGAACAAAAGCTTGGCCAGCACAAAATTCCCCGGAGATGCAATGGAATAGAAATACAACATCCTTCCCTTGCTTTCCTGCAAAAAGCTCTTCGCCACTGCATTGATGCAAATAAACAACTGGATCACCCAAAACAACCCATTCCATACCCGGCTTTCAGGCTCATCAATGGCCATAAAAAGCACAAACACTGTAGCACCTATATATAATAAGATACCATAGAAACTGTACTGCTGGCGTATTTCCAGCAATAAGTCCTTCTTAAAAAGCGTATATACGTGCCGTAAAGAATTCATCTCTTCGCGTTATAACATATTCTGCATCTGGGTTCATACACGTCAGTTGCTCCCAACATCACCTGGTCCTCATTCGGAATTTTCCTGTATGAATAATTAGCTATATGTCCGCAAACCACGCAGATCGCATGCAGTTTGGTCACATAATCAGCTTTAGCCAGTATAAATGGCATCTGGCCAAAAGGTTTGCCTGTATAATCCATGTCCAATCCTGCTACAATCACCCGGATACCCCTGTAAGCCAGTTCATCACACACGTTGGGCAGCTCATTATCAAAAAACTGTGCCTCGTCAATCCCGATCACATCCACACCCTGAGCCAACAGCAACAGCTTCTGCGAATTATCAATTGGTGTGGAAAGAATGGCATTAGTATCATGCGATACGATATTGATCTCATCATAACGCGTATCAATGGCTGGTTTGAATATCTCCACTTTCAGGTTGGCGATCTTTACCCTTTTCAGGCGCCTGATCAGTTCTTCAGTTTTCCCGCTGAACATCGATCCACAAATCACTTCAATCCATCCGCGGCGTTCGCCACGCAGGTTGGGTTCGATAAACATTGTTAAGATTTTAAATTCCGGAACGCGTAATCATTTAATTGGCAAAGTGTTTGTAATTTTAGGAACGTCCGTCCGTCAAAAGTAGCACAATGGAACGAATACATACCTTGATATCCAAATTAAACCAACAGGTTGCGCAAGAGGCAGACGCAACTCAGTTACTTGCCACTGTTCAGCTTTTACATAGTGAATTAGTCAGCCAGCAGCAAGGCACCAAACGCCTGGGCACTTCCAAAGTGGCTGTTATGCTTCCTGCGTCCATGACCATGGACGCATTGCAATATGAAAGATATGCACCGCAGCCCCAGGAAAGAACAGTTGCAGCACCCGTTCAGGAAACCATTGTGATAGAAGAACGCCAAACCATTTCCTTTACCCAGGAAAGTGTGCAAAATGAAATTGTACGTGATCCTTTGAATGAAATACCCACGCTGTCGCAACAGATCAATGGTAAGGACGCACACGAATCATTGAATGATAAACTCAAACAGGTAAAAACAGAACTGGCTGAAGTGTTGAAAGAAGCACCTGTAAAAGACCTGCGCAAAGCCATCGGTATCAATGACAGGTTTGTGTTCATCAACGATCTTTTCCGCGGCGATGAAGCTATGTATGAACGCAGCATTAAAACGATCAATGGCTTTAATATCTTCCCCGAAGCAGAATACTGGATCAGCAGGGAACTGAAAGTAAAACTGGGCTGGAACAATGATCATCCACTGGTGCTGCAGTTTGATCAGTTGGTCAAAAGACGTTTCTCCTGAATAAAACTCATTATTTTTCCTGTAGCCCCTTTGTGCCTGTAGCAAAAAGAAAGTGCTGCCTGGCAAACAGTTTCATAAAAAATTTTATCACCTGTCAGCTGCTTCACTGTTGCAATACAGCCGGCATCATTGCTGATGCTGAAGCCTGCGCCAGCTTCAATCAATCCCACCGCTTCCATGTATTTGGAATATTCAGGTCCGAATAAAACAGGTTTCCCATACACCGCTGCTTCCAGTGTATTATGCAGTCCCGCGCCAAATGCTCCCCCGATATAAGTGGTATGCGCATAACGGTAAATGCGTGAAAGCAGGCCGATATTGTCAATGATCAGCACATTGCTTTCATTGACGGCTTTGCTGCCTGACAACAGTTGGGAATAAAGCAGGCAGCCAGGAAATAATTGCTGCAATTGAGCTATATGATCTCCATGGACCTCATGCGGAGCAATGATCAGTTTTAAATTAGCTGAAGCACTCAGTGTTTTTTGCAGGATGGCTTCATCGGCAGGCCAGGTGCTGCCGGCAATGATCGTTTGGGCAGTGCCGGTGAATTGTTCGATCAATGAGATTGGCCCGCCTTTTTCGGCAATATCAATTACGCGGTCAAACCGGGTATCGCCGGCTATACTGAAGCGTTCAGCAGGAAGAACACCGGAAAGCAGCTCAACCGATTGCTGGTTTTGTACAAACAAATGCGTAAAACAAGCCAGCATTTTCCGGTGAAGGGAGCCATACCATTTAAAGAAAGGAGTGTTTTTCCGGAAGATGGCTGAAACCATCAGCAAGGGGATCTGGCGTGCCTTTATTGCTTTGAGATAATAATACCAGTATTCATATTTCACAAAAATCACCAGCGAAGGATTTACTATATCCAGGAAACGCCGGGCATTGCCAGCGCCGTCGATTGGCATATAAAATATCCAGTCGGCTCCTGCATAATTTTTCATGATCTCATATCCCGATGGAGAAAAAAAGGTGACGAGCAGTTGATGATCCGGGTAATCCTGTTTTAATTTTTCCAGCACAGGTCTTCCCTGTTCAAACTCACCGAGGGATGCACAATGCATCCAGATGATCTTTTTTTTGCCGGCAACTGCTGTTTGCAGCCGGCCGAAGATTTGCTTCCGCCCGTCTGCCCATTGCCGGGCTTTTTTATTGAAAAGAGCGGCCGCCCGCACGCCGGCGCGGAAGGAAAGCAGGAGAATATTGTAAAAAATCAGTCCCAAAGCATTGATTTTAGCCCGGATACAGCCGGGAGCGACAAATGTAAAGTCAATCCGGGAAACTACCCGTATTTTACTATTTTTGCGACACTTTGTAAGAAAGGGGAGCGCTGATTGGTTGCAAGCTGGCAATGTGAGACCCTATTTTATGTACCCCTCCAAAGTTATTTCTATGCGACCTATTCAGATGGTTGATACCCAGACCCAGTATCAAAAAATAAAGACGGAAGTAGACAAAGCGATTTTCCAGGTGATCGAAAGCTCAGCTTTCATCAATGGAAAGCCGGTGCAGGATTTTTGCAATAGCCTTTCTGCATATCTCGGTGTTAAACACACTATCCCCTGTGCCAATGGTACGGATGCATTGCAGATAGCTATGATGGCACTCGGCCTGCAACCGGGAGATGAAGTGATCACCCCTTCTTTTACATTCATTGCTACTACAGAAGTGATCGCATTGCTTAATCTTACGCCGGTGTTTGTTGATGTGGATCCCAAAACGTTTTGCATAGACCCGGCTAAATTGGAACAAGCGATCACGCCAAAGACCAAAGCGATCGTACCTGTGCATTTGTATGGGCATATGGCACCAATGGAAGAGATCATGAAGATCGCGGAAAAGCATAAACTGTGGGTAATAGAAGACAATGCGCAGGCGATTGGCAGTGATTACACATTTTCAGATGGCAGAAAGCAAAAAGCAGGAACGATCGGTCATATCGGGTCCACTTCTTTCTATCCTTCAAAAAATTTAGGCGCTTTTGGAGACGCCGGTGCAATATTTACTAATGATGATACGTTGGCAGATCGGATGAAAATGGTTGCTAACCACGGGCAAAGCCGGAGGTATTATCATGATATAGTGGGTTGCAACAGCCGTTTGGATACAATTCAGGCGGCCATCCTGGATATCAAGCTGAAACACCTGGATGAATACATTGCAGCCAGGCAGGCAGCAGCCGATTTCTATGACAACGCATTGTCGGGCCATACAGCGATAACAACCCCGTTCAGGGCATCTTACTCCCGGCATGTGTTTCACCAGTATACCATATTGCTTGACGATGGAAAAGATCCTGTAGCGTTAAGAAACGGGCTGAACAGTTTCCTGGCAGAGCATAAGATCCCTTCTATGATCTATTATCCTGTCCCTGGTCACCGTCAGAAGATGTTTGAGCAATTTAATGTGGCGTCACAATCATTACCTGTGACAGACTGGCTTACAGAACGAGTGATTTCCTTGCCAATGCATACAGAGCTGGATAAAGAACAATTGTCCTTTATTGCCGGCAAAGTACTCGAGTATTTGAAACATTAACCTTAACCATAATTAAAAAGCATTCATGAAAATCGCTGTAGTAGGCACCGGCTATGTTGGATTAGTGACCGGTACCTGTTTTGCCGAAACTGGCAACACCGTAACCTGCGTAGATATTGACAGTTCAAAAGTGACCAAACTTACCAATGGTGAGATCACTATTTATGAACCCGGTCTTGAAAAATTATTCCTCCGGAACCTCAAAGAAGAGCGTCTCCGCTTTACCACCAGCCTGGAAGAAGGCATCAAAGATGCTGCTATCATCTTCCTTGCTTTACCAACTCCTCCGGGTGAAGATGGTTCTGCGGACCTGAAATATATCCTGGGTGTTTCCGCTCAACTGGGAAATATCCTGGAAGCAAACGAT
>CBHEUU010000034.1:0-15327 GCA_965990355.1 uncultured Chitinophagaceae bacterium | reverse complement strand
TTAAGCGAGAAATGTTATAGCTGTCACAGCTCCAAAAAAGTGAAAGGCTCATTGCGGATGGATCAGGAAAAGCTTTTATTCAAAGGAGGTAGACACGGGGAGATCATCAAACCTGGCAATACTGCAGAAAGTGAACTGGTGAAAAGATTGATGCTGCCAATGGAGGATGATAAGCGCATGCCACCTAAAGATCAACCGCAACTGAGTAAAGAAGAGATCGAACTGATCAGCTGGTGGATAAAGACGGGTGCCGACACAAAGAAAAAAGTGAAGGAGCTATCGCCTGATGCAGCCATCCTTCCTGTACTGGCTTCTTTTTCAGGAGGAGCTTCGGGAGATACCGCACATATTGCGCTTTCCAAAGTGTTTGATGAAAATCCTGCCTCTCCCCCCAAGGCAACGATTGACAAACTGACCAGCCTGGGTATTCTTGTTTCCCCGGTAGCGCAAGACAAAAACCTGCTGGAAGTGAGTTGTATCAATTATGCCGCGTTTGATAATAGCAAAGCTGCACTGCTGGCTGAGCTGGCCAATAATATTGTATGGCTTCGTCTTGACAACACCGCGATTACGGATGAAACACTGGCCCAGGTAGGGAAACTGAAAAACCTGGTTAGACTGAACCTCTCTGGCACAAATGTGACAAGTGCGGGAATGGTTGCCCTCCAATCGTTGAAAAACCTGGAGTATATCAATATTGTTAACACCAAAGTGGATGATAAAGGACTGTTTGCCCTTACAACGATCCCATCTCTAAAAAGTATTTACTGCTGGAATTCACAAATCAGTGTTGCCGGTACTGAAAATTTCAAAAAGAAAATGCCTTCCACCCATATCGAATCAGGGAGTATTGTTCAGTAGCTTGGTTGAATTCCATAAATGTTTAATTGGGAATCAATCGAATGCATGCTGTTTAAGTTTTTCCCCTTAGTATTTTAAGATAATCCCCCTTAGGTTTTATCGCAGCATCCAAATTTGTAAAGGCAGGAGAACAGGTTCCTTTTTACGAATTGTTCTCCTTCAGCCACCATTTTTCTTTTAAATAAAAACAACTGCTCATGATGCGATTGCAAATTGCCGATTTTGGCCAAAAGCTAAAATGGCTGATCTTATTAGTAGCTTGTATGGCTTCCTCCTCTTTACTGCTTGCCCAGGGGCAACAAAGAACGGGTAAGGTAACGGATGAAAGCGGCAAGCCTGTTCCGGGTGTTTCCGTGGTAGTAAAGGATACTCCGGGAGGCACTACTACCAACGAAGCCGGCGAGTTTACCATCAGTGCTGCTGCCGGACAGGTGATTCAGTTTTCCAGTGTAAGTTTTGAAAGCAAAGAAGTGTTAGTAGGACCCGAAACGTTGGTTTCCGTTTCACTGCTTCCCAAATCAGGCACATTGTCTGATGTGGTGGTAGTGGGATATGGTGCGCAAAAAAGGGTGAACCTTACCGGCGCAGTAGGAACGATTGACAGAAAAAAAATAGAGAACCGCCCTGTAGCCAATGCAATGGCTGCTTTGCAAGGTGTGGCACCAGGAGTGGTTGTTACCCGTTCAAACGGTACCCCGGGTGCTGAAGGTTACAACCTGCAGATCAGGGGAGCTTCTTCTGTTAATGGATCAACACCGCTCGTGCTGATTGATGGCGCCCCGGGAAGTTTGTTATCCGTGAACCCGAATGATATTGAAAACATCAGCGTGTTGAAAGATGCCGCAGCAGCTTCAATCTATGGAGCACGTGCTGCCGGTGGTGTTGTATTAGTAACTACCAAAAGAGGTGCTGCCGGTAAAATATCTGTTAACTATAGCGGCAAATACGCCAGCAACCGCCCAACCACTGTACCGGGCAGATTGCATTCCTGGCATGAAGCTGAAATGGCAAATGAATCAAGGATTAATGCAGGACAGGCGGCTGGTTACACTGCTGAACAGATTGCATGGATGAAAGATCCGGATATTAATTATGTGGTGAACCCAAGTGGTAATGATTATCTCTATTATTATGATCTTGATCAAACAGACCTGGTCCTGCGTGATCAGTCTCCTATGTGGGATCATAATATCTCCATGAGAGGCGGTGGACAAAGAGATAATTTCTTCTTCTCTACAGGTTATTTCAAACAACAGGGTGTGTTCACACTCGGGCCTGATAAAACAGAAAGGATAAATGCCCGTTTCAATTATGCATTACAGATCTCAAAAATATTCAGCTTTGAAACGAGGCTGGCTTTCCGTCAAAGCAATACATTGACTCCAAGTGTTGGCAATGCCCGGATATTTTCCAACCTGTACACTACACGTACATTGTACCCTACATTCTTTCCGGGAACTACTGATAAGTACATTAATGACAATAGCGGAAACTTTGCGTATGCGTTGCTAAAAGAAGGCGGTACCGGTGATACAAAAGAAAACGAAGGCAATGCCCAGTTTGCATTAAAGGCAAAAGATATCATTAAAGGACTGACATTGTCTGCTACTTATAGCCCGCGGTTAGGTGTGCGCACCAATACCACAGGCGTACGTACGATTCCCCGTTATAACCTGACAGGTATTGGCAGTTATATGAATAACCCAAATTCATATACCAAAACAGAATACAAAATCAGTTCTGATAATATCCAGTTGATCGCCGACTATGTATGGAAAATCAATAACGATCATGATTTTCATATTATGGGTGGATATGCCTACGAAGATGAGCGGATCGATCAGACTGTGGGAAGAGCTGTCAATCTGGCGAGCAACGACTTTTTCACGCTCAACACAGGTGATCCCACCCAATATCAAGCGAGTGAAACCATTGAAACCTGGGGGCTGGAATCTTATTTCACCCGCTTTAATTATGCATTCAAGAATAAATATTTATTCGAGGCCAATTTTCGTTACGATGGAAGTTCAAAACTGGCGCCGGTCAATCGCTGGAAAAGTTTCCCCTCTGTATCAGCTGGCTGGAGGCTCGCACAGGAAGAATGGTTCCAGTCATTCGCTCCTTTCTTCAACGAATTTAAATTACGCGCTTCCTGGGGTAAACTGGGTAACTCTGATGTTCCCTCGAATTATGGAAACTATGATTATATAACCCAGATGGCAGCAGGACTTCCTTACCCGTTCAATGGAGTAAGAAACCGTTCTTATTATCAGGCACGTCTTGCATCGCCTGATAAAGTTTGGGAAACGATCACAACTTCCAATATCGGCCTGGACATGACCCTGTTAAATAACCGCTTCAATATTTCCGGCGATTATTATATCAAACGTAATGAGGAAATGCTTGTACCGATCCAGTTGTCCAACAGTATCGGCATCCCTACAGGTTTGTATAACCTCGCTGATTTGAGAACAAAAGGATGGGAGATCAGCGTTGGATGGAGAGACAGGGTCGGAAATGATTTCTCTTACTATATCAATGCAAATATTGGAGACAACCAGAATAAGGTATTAAGTTATAATGGTCAGACTTCCGTTCAGGCCGGCATCAATGCACCAATTGAAGGATTGCCGCTTAATACGGTATTTGGTTACCAGGCTGCAGGTTATTATAGTAATGCGCAGGACGTAGCGTCCAATCCTGTATTCAGTTCTGCTGTAGGACCCGGCGATATCAAATATATTGATGTAAACAAAGATGGAAAGATCAATGCTGGTCTTGGCCGCCTGGCAGATCATGGAGATCTGGTGAACCTTGGCAATTCATCTCCACGTTATGCATACGGATTTGATTTTGGTTTCAGCTGGAAAGGATTTGATTTCGGCGCAATGTTCCAGGGTATCGGTCAGCGTAAATTATTTGTTGATCCCACTACTCTGTATCCTTACACATCCAGTTGGATCGTGCCAATGGACTATAACCTCGATTACTGGAAACCGGATAACACAGATGCCCGTTTCCCCAGGATGTTTATTGGTGGTGCACAAAATACTCTCCGGTCATCACACTGGATCATGAACGGTGCTTATCTGCGGTTGAAAAATGTTCAACTGGGATATAACCTTCCATTGAAATGGATCAGCAAAGTAAAACTTACTAATGCGAAGATCTATTTCGCCGGACAGGACCTCTGGGAGATCAATAACATGTGGCTGAAGAATGCTTTCGATCCCGAAACACCGGATAATGCGAGCTGGCAGTATCCATTCTTCAGAACTATATCCTTTGGCATTAACCTGACTTTCTAAATCAGTAAAACTGAAAAGATGAAGCAAAAAATTGTAAATAATATATTAATAGGTTGCACGGTCATCGTTGGATTGACTGCTTGCAGCAAGAAGCTGGACATGGAACCAGAGTCAACTCTTACGGATGCCGGTTTTTGGAAGTCTTCCAGTGACCTGATCCTTGCCTGCAATGAACTGTATCAATCCTTGCCGGTTATCACCAATAATGTGAACGCCGTTTGGACAGATGATGGCTATGGCTCTGCACCGAACCCTATCAGTGATGGAACACGCACTGTTCCCGGTACAGACAATGCCTTCAATATTCCTTATGCGCTTATCCGGAAAGCGAATACCATCCTGGAAAAATCGGTTACAATAAAGGATGATGCCGCACGCGTTCGACGTTATAGAGCTGAAGCTTATTTCTTCCGCGCCTTTGGCTATAGCGAACTGGTGAAAAGATATGGAGATGTTCCTTTATTGCTTCGCACATTTGATGTGTTTGATACATTGGCCACTCCTCATCGCACACCACGTGAGATAGTATTGGATACGATGTACCGTGATCTTGATTCTGCAGCGGCGGGATTACCTCTTGCATCTGCACTGGCAGCTGCTGAATATGGCCGCATCACTAAAAATGCAGCCTGGGCACTCAAATCAAGAATGGGACTGACGGAAGGAACAAGAAATAAATACCATTCACTGGGTAATGCGCAAAAACATTTGCAGCAGGCTTTATCAGCTACAGAGGAACTGATGAATCTGAACTGGCATAGTGTGTTCAAATACGCAGCCGCTCCCGATAGTTCTTATTTTTATTTGTTCCAGTATGCAGGCAATGGTCCGGCCAACAGGGAAAACATCCTGGCAAGATTGTATGGGGTAAACGCCACCAACAGCATATCCGAGCATAACTATACCCGCCAGTATCTTGATGTAGGCGTGGTGACAGCTACCCGCGCAATGATGGACGCTTACCTGTACAGGGATGGTTTGCCATTGGGAAAATCACCCTTGCAGCTTCCGCAAGACAGCACTATGGCTGAGTTTACCAATCGTGATCCACGGATAGCAATGACCGTATTCAATAAACGCGTATGGGGTTTTACTGCTATGTGGGTACCAACATTTAATACTGCTCCAACAGGATATAAGATCCGCAAGTATGCTACTTCGCAGGACTGGACCTCGCAGCAAAGTTTCAATCACCATATCATTTTCCGTTATGGTGAAGTATTGCTGAACTATGCAGAGCTGAAGTTTGAAATGAATGGCGCTATTACTGATGAAGAGCTGGACAAGTCTATTAACCTCCTCCGTGCGAGAGTGAATATGCCCAAACTCACCAATGCGTTTGTTACCGCTAATGGGCTGGATATGCTTACCGAGATCAGAAGGGAAAGACGTGTAGAACTTGCGTATGAAGGGGAGTTCCGTTACTGGGACCTGATCCGTTGGAAAACTGCAGAAATAGAATTGCCTAAAGCAATTAAAGGCTCAAAAAAATTCCCGGCTGAACAAGCTTTCGTTCCTAATTCACCGGTAGATGCAAATGGTTTCGTGATTGTCCAGGATGCATCCAGAAGGAGCTTTAATGTGAACCGGGATTATTGGTGGCCGTTCCCGACCAATGAAACAGGTTTGAATCCCAACCTGGGTCAGAATCCAAACTGGTAAATTTGTAGAAGCGCCTGTCAATAAAGGCAGGCGCTAATTTTTATTTATGCGTTTCCTCTTTACCCTTCTTTTTGTTAGCGTGATCGTTCCCCGTTTGGTCTTTTCGCAATCGGACCGTAACTGGCTGGCCGGTGTGTACACAAAAGAACAACTGGCTGCAAGCCTGACGATGGAACAGATCGTTAAGCAATTTCCGGGATATAAAGAAAGGGATAAATGGGAATCGCTGGATGCTTCTTACCGGCAGCAACTAATCAAAGATGGTGAGTCGGTGCTTAACTATACCTGGCAAACCATCCCGGCTACATCATACCTTGAGTTTGTAAAATCGGGTAACCGGAGGATCATGGAAGATGTTTATAACATGAACATCGCGGCTATCCGGAAACTGGTTTTTGCGGAATTGGCAGAAGCGAAAGGCCGCTTCGTACCTCAACTGATCAATGGTGTGTGGGCGGTTTGCGAGATTACCAGTTGGACGATTTCAGCAAGTATCGGATTGCAGAAAGCCGGTGCCGGGCTGCCGGATATCAATGAACCGGTAATAGAACTTGGCGCTGGCATTACAGTTAATGCATTGGCCTGGACCTATTATTTATTTAAAGACACGTTTGATAAAGAAAGCCCTCTTATTTCAAAACGACTTAAGCAGGAAATTGACCGCCGCATTCTTCAGCCATTTTATACCAGGAATGATTTCTGGTGGATGGCTTTGGATGGAAGAAAAAGACTGGTGAACAACTGGAATGTATGGCTTAACTATAATATGCTGACCACCATTTTACTGGTGGAAGATGATCCTGCAAAAAGAGCGGAGGGTATTTATAAAACCATGCGGTCGGTGGATCAGTTTATCAACTATTACAAAGAAGACGGTGCTTGTGAAGAAGGCCCGGCTTACTGGTCACATGCCGGCGGGATGTTGTACAATTATCTTTCCCTGTTGCAGCAGGCAAGTAATAACGCGGTCAATATTTTTGATAAGCCACTGATCAGGAACATCGGCAATTATATCTGCAAAGCATATATCGACAGTTCCTGGTATCTCAACTATGCTGATGCTTCAGCGCGGCTGAAAGGTGATGCAGCTATTGTGTATCATTATGGAAAAGCTGTGCAGGATACTCCATTGCAACAGTTCGGTTCCTGGCTGGCAAAAGATCAGCATTGGGAAAGAATGGTGCCGGTGGAAACTGTCTACGGGGGATTCAGGAATTTGTTTACAGCAAAAGAAATGCTGCAGGGTGAGGCAAAGCAACCGTTCATGATGTATGCATGGATGAAAGAAACGGGTATAGCTGTTGCAAGAGATCAGGATGGAAGCGCCAAAGGATTTTATTTTTCAGCACTTGCCGGCCATAATGATGAAAGTCATAATCACAATGATGTAGGCACCTGTGTGCTGTATTATGATGGAAATCCTGTGTTGATTGATATCGGCAGTGAAACCTATACACGGCAGACGTTTGGTCCTGAGCGGTATACCATCTGGACAATGCGTTCAGCTTATCACAATGTTCCCTTAATTAATGGAGTGGAACAGAAGGAAGGTGCCCAATACAAAGCCAAAGACGTTTCTTTTACCAACACAAAAACTGTTGTAGGTTTTAAAACAGATATTGCGGCAGCTTATCCATCCAGTGCCCAGGTAAGCAAATGGGAGCGAGCTTATGAGTTGAGGAGGTTTCAATCATTCAGTATAACAGATAAATACAAATTGCTTTCCAATAATGGCAGCAATGCCCTGCATTTTATGACCAGTGCAAAAGTGGAGAAAAAGAAAGAGGGGCTGGCGGAACTGGTGACAGGTGATATAAGAATGAATATGGAATATGATCCTAAACAATTTGAGCTGATCATTGAACCGATAACGATCAAAGACAGCAGGCTGTTGGAAAGCTGGCCTGCTATTGTTAACCGGATGATCTTAAAGATCCGTAATAAAGGAACTGAAAGCAGTCACCGTATTGTATTCAGAAAAGCATCTTAAAATAAAAAATATACTGATGAGACGTAAATCCCATCAGGCTAATAAGAAATAAACATATACTGATGAAATGGTTTTTCGGGTCATTGCTGACCCTATGTCTCCTGCTGTCTGCATTCAAGAGAAGCGATAATAGTGAAAGCGGGTTTGTGCGCCAGAATATGGAATTTGCCGGCCGCCAGATAAAACTGATGCTGAAAGATATTGACGGGGACAGCACTTTTCCCCGTACTACCAACGCAGAAGGAAAGCTGGTCAGCACCAGTATGTATGACTGGACTCCCGGTTTCTTCCCTGGTAATTTATGGTATGCGTATGAGTATACGCATGATCCGGCCATTAAAGCAGAAGCCATCCGGTGGACTGAAAAACTGGAACCATTAAAAGATTTTACAGAGCATCATGACCTGGGCTTTATGATGTATTGCAGTTATGGTAATGCCTACCGGATTACCGGCAATGAAAAATATAAAAGCAACCTGGTGCAGGCCGCCCGTTCACTCAGCACACGGTTTGATCCGAAAGTAGGTTGTATCAAATCATGGAATACGTTCCGTTCCTGGCATGGTGATAAAGTGTACCAGTACCCGGTGATCATTGATAATATGATGAACCTGGAACTTTTATTTTTTGCGACCAAAGTGACCGGCGACAGTTCTTTTTACCGTACGGCCATCACACATGCCAACACAACACTGGCTAATCAATTCCGCAAAGATTATAGTTCTTATCATGTTGTATGCTATGATCCGGCAACAGGAAAAGTGCAGGCCCGCGAAACAGCGCAGGGTTATGCTGATAATTCTACCTGGGCACGTGGCCAGGCCTGGGCGATCTATGGTTACACCATGACTTACCGCGAAACAAAAGATCCGAAATATCTTAAAGCGGCTATTGGAATGGCCAACTGGTATATCCGTAATAAAAATCTTCCAGCAGATAAAGTTCCTTATTGGGATTTTAATATTAAAGAGAAAGGATATAATCCGGGTGTGAAATCTTTTGCAGCCAGGACGAATGTTGATTTCAAGGATGCTTCTGCCGCTGCTATCACTGCTTCAGCATTATTCGAATTAAGCACCTACGCAAAAAAGGAAAGTAAGACATATAAGGCAGCTGCTATAAAAATGCTGCATTCACTGGCCAGCCCGGCTTATAAAGCAACGGAAGGGGAGAATGGGAATTTCCTGTTGAAGCATTGTGTAGGCAGCATACCTCATCAAACGGAAATTGATGTGCCATTGGTGTATGCAGATTATTATTTTATGGAAGCATTACAAAGGTACGACCAGGTGCTGAAAGCTAAATAGAACCTTTTGTCTCAATAATCCATTGATCATGCTAAAATATTTTTTGGTTAATGCTCTGGTGTTGTTTTCCCTTTTGGGAAGTATTCGTGCACAGGGCCGTTCGGCCATAAAAGTAAAAGGCCTCCAGGCAAAAGTAGAAGTGTTGCGTGACCAGTGGGGAGTTAATCACATATACGCGGCCAATCAGCATGATCTGTTTTTTGCACAAGGTTATTGCGCAGCAAAAGACCGGCTATTTCAATTTGAAATATGGAGAAGACAGGCTACAGGTACAGCGGCGGAAATATTCGGGCCGCGTGAATTGAAAAGGGATATAGGTGCAAGACTGTTTAAGTTCCGGGGTGATATGGATAAAGAGCTTTGCCATTATCATCCGCAGGGAAAAGAGATCATTACTGCATTTACAGAGGGCATCAATGCGTATATAAGTGAAGTGCTCAATGCACCGGAGCAACTGCCAATTGAGTTCCGTCTGCTGAACATACTCCCGAGAAAGTGGACACCAGAAGTGGTGATCTCCCGCCACCAGGGAGTATTAGGTAATGCCACGGAAGAATTGGATATAGGCCGGGCTGTTGGGAGAGTGGGCGATAAAAAAGTAAAAGAACTGATGTGGTTTCATCCCGGCGACCCATTGATACAACCGGACAGCACAATCAACGCTAAACTTCTTACACAGGATATTCTTGGTCTTTATAATGCTTATCGCAGGGATATTATATTTGAACCAACTGATGTGATTGAATCAGAACGTGCCGCGGCTTCTTCTTCTCAACGATCAAATCAAACTGCTTTTCAATACAGCAAACCATTTCCTGCGGAACAGGAGGGAAGTAATAACTGGGTGATAAGTCCCGGCCGTTCTTCCAATGGCTACGCACTGCTGGCAAGCGACCCTCACCGGAAGATTGCTATCCCATCATTAAGATATATCGTGCATCTCTCTGCACCTGGTTGGAATGTAACGGGAGGCGGTGAGCCGGAGATCCCTGGTGTGGCTATCGGGCATAATGAGTATGGAGCCTGGGGCTTTACTATTCACCAGACGGATGCGGAAGATATTTATGTGTATGATCTGAATCCAAATGATCTTAAACAGTACCGCTATAAAGGTCGTTGGGAAAGTATGAGGGAGATAAAAGAAACTATCCGGGTGAAAGATGCTTCACCGGTGGATATTACTCTTCGTTACACCGTTCATGGTCCGGTCAGTTTTATTGATACGGCAAATCACAAAGCATACTCAATGCGTGCAGGGTGGTTGGAACCCGGTGCCGCGCCATATCTTTCATCATTGAGAATTGATCAGGCAAAGGATTGGGCATCTTTCCGGGACGCCTGCAGTTACAGTTATATTCCTGCACTTAATATGGTGTGGGCAGATAAGAAGGGAGATATTGGATGGCAGGTGGTGGGTCTTATTCCGCAAAGAAAAAACTTCAGCGGGCTTGTGCCTGTGCCCGGAGATGGACGATATGAATGGTCAGGCTATCTTCCTGTTAAAGAAAGACCTCATGATTATAATCCAGCCAAAGGGTTCCTGGCCACTGCGAATGAGAACCTTGTCCCTCCTGGCTTCACTCATCCTGATGCTGCTGGTTTTACCTGGCCGGATGCCTATCGCGCCAAACGGATAAGCCAGGTGTTGAGTGCAAACACCAAAATGGATCTCCGGAAAATGAAATCCCTGCAGACTGATTATTTCTCCTTTCCTGCGAAAAAATTAGTACCGATGCTGCAGGCGATCCAATTGAACGATACACTTACTGCAAAAGCTAAAAATATTTTGCTTCAATGGGATTTTGTGATGGACAGGTTTTCTGTAGGAGCTGCCATCTATAACAAATGGGAAAGAGAACTGATGCAGCAGGCTAATAAGGAATTTTTGCCGGCATCTATACAGGAATTGATCACTGTGCAAACAACCCGATTGATCGGCTGGCTTCAGCAACCTGGTGATCTGTTTGGAAAAGATCCTGTTAAAGCACGTGATCTTTTTTTGCAAAAAACGTTTGAATCGGCTGTTGCTAAACTGGAACAGCAACTTGGTAAGGATATTAGGGCCTGGCAATACGGACAGGATAAATACAAGCATATCCAATTCATTCATCCGTTGAGTGAATTGGTTAAGCCTGTATGGAAGCAGCAGTTGAACACAGGTTCGCTGCCAAGAAGTGGTTATGGGCATACGGTTGGTGCCACCGGAAATATGGACAACCAGGGAAATGGGGCCAGCTTCCGTTACGTAACGAATACCGCTGATTGGGACGATACATGGATGATCAATTCTCCTGGCCAGTCAGGAAATCCTGCCAGTAAATGGTATAAGAATTTGTTTGAGATGTGGGCGGGGGACAATTATTTCCCGGCGTATTTCACAAGAAAAAAGATTGAAGAAGCAACAGCTGAAAAGATTGATCTTGTCCCTTTTGCTTCGCTTCGCTAGAAATGACGGTACGATAATAACGTAGTAATATGAGAATTAAAAACATTCGGATAACCCTATATTTTTTAATACAGCTCTTGGCTTTCTCTATACTTCATGCCCAATCAGCAAAGAACGATTGGGAAAATCCGGAATTCTTCGAGTGGAATAAAGAGAAGCCACACGCAACAGCAATGTTGTTTAGCCGGGCGCAGGATGTTATTGCTGATGATTACAGCCGCTCACCTTATTATAAATCTCTGAATGGAGAGTGGAGATTTTTATATGTAAACAAGTACCAGGACCGGCCATTGGATTTTTACCGCGAAGAGCTGAATACTTCCCAATGGAATAATATTCCTGTTCCTTCCAATTGGGAAATAGAAGGACATGGTATACCCATTTATACCAATATTGTTTATCCTTTTCCAAAGAACCCGCCGTTTATTGATGGCGATAACCCTGTAGGCACTTACCGGAAAGAATTTGAATTACCAGCTGATTGGGACGGTAAAGAAGTGTTTCTTCATTACGGCTCCATTTCCGGCTGCACATTTGTGTATGTGAATGGTCAGAAAGCAGGAATGAGTAAAGTGGCCAAATCACCAGCAGAGTTCAATATCACTTCTTATCTTAAGAAAGGAAAGAACCTTATAGCTGTTCAGGTATTCAGGTGGCATGATGGAAGCTACCTGGAAGACCAGGACTTCTGGCGGCTCAGTGGTATAGAGCGTGATGTTTTCCTGTATGCAACACCACAAATTACTCCCTGGGATTTTTTCCTGAAAGGCGACCTGGATGCAGGATATAAAAATGGTCTCTTCAGTGCAGAACTGGTATTGAGGAAGTTTAATAAAAACCTGGCAGGGAAGGGCATTGCATCTGTGACTATTTCTGATAAATCGGGCAAGATCGTTTTTTCTGCTGAACAGAAATTTCAATCAGGAAAAGACAGTTCATCTGTACTGCGTTTTAAAGGAGTTGTTCCGTCTGTTTTAAAGTGGAGCGCTGAGTCACCTGAGTTATATGATTGTGTCATATCCATAAAAACTGATCAGTTAAATGCGCCCGTTGTTTACACAGGAGCGAAACTGGGTTTCAGAAAAGTGGAGATCAGAAACGCACAACTACTTATCAATGGAGTACCGGTATATGTGCGTGGGGTTAATCGCCATGAACATGATGATGTAAAAGGCCATGTTCCTTCCAGGGAAATTATGATAAAGGATATTCAATTGATGAAGATGTTCAACATCAATTCGGTACGCACTTCGCATTATCCTAATGATCCTTTATGGTATAAGCTCTGCGATCAGTATGGGTTGTATGTGGTGGATGAAGCCAATATAGAAAGCCATGGCATGGGCGTGGAATTCCAGGGGCCTTATGATAAATCCATTCATCCTGGATACCTACCACAATGGGCTGCAGCACATTTGGACAGGGAATACCGGCTGGTGGAAACAGATAAGAACCATCCCAGTATCATCATCTGGTCGTTGGGAAATGAAGCAGGCAATGGGCCGGTGTTTCATGATGCGTATAAATGGATCAAGCAACGGGATAACTCAAGACCGGTGCAATTTGAACAGGCTGGCGAAGATTGGAATACAGACATCGTGACGCCTATGTATCCTGCCATTCAGCAAATGAAAGAATATGCACAGGCGACAGATAAAACAAGACCCTTTATCATGTGTGAGTATTCACATGCGATGGGGAATGGCAATGGTAATTTCCAGGCATACTGGGATATTATCCGCAGCAGCAAACAAATGCAGGGAGGGTTTATCTGGGATTGGGTGGACCAGGGCCTGAAAGCAAAAAATGCCAATGGAAAAACGTATTGGGCCTATGGTGGTGATCTCGGATCATTTTACTGGCAGAATGATGAGAATGGTGTGGCTGATGGGATCATGAGCTCCGACAGAACACCCGATCCCGGTGCTTATGAAGTAAAGAAAGGCTATCAGCCGGTACAGTTCGGTTGGAAAAACCATAAATTGATCATTGAAAATGGTTTTGATTTTACTGATCTTGACCAGTTTGATTTTGGATGGGAACTGGTACAGAATGGTGTTAAGATCAAAGAAGGAAGATTTGAAGTTTCACTGGCTCCTCATGCCAGTAAGGAAATATCATTACAGGTGCCCGTATTCAAATCAGTTCCCGGTACGGAATATTTTCTAAACATATATGCTTACACAAAGAAAGCAACTCCATTGATCAATGCCGGTTATGAATTTGCACGCGAACAGTTCAGTTATGGAGGTGATTATTTTGCAAAGGAGAAAGAACAGGGAGTTGCTGGCTTAACAATCGTGAAAGAGAAAGGAAAGATAACATTCAATTCCGGTGATGTTTCAGGTGTGTTTGATAGCAGTAGAGCTGTATTTACTCATTATGCAAAGAAGAATATACAGCTTAATGCTTTGCCTGAACCGTATTTCTGGCGAGCACCTACAGATAATGATTATGGGAATGATATGCCGTCAAAACTAGGAATCTGGAGAAATGCGCATGAGAGTAAAAAAATCAAAAGCATTCATATTGGCGAGCAGGATCAAGATGGTTTACTGATCAGGGTAAATTATGAACTTACTATCGCCGTACCCTATGAAATAATTTACCAGATCAGGAATGATGGTTCAATATCCGTTACTGCTTCAATGGATATGACAGGCAGGGAATTGCCAGAGCTGCCGAGATTTGGTATGCGCTTGCAATTGCCCGGCGTTTATGACAGTCTTGTTTATTATGGACGTGGCCCCTGGGAAAATTACAGCGACAGGAAAAGTGCTGCTTTTATTGGCCTTTATCGTGACAATGCGAAGAACCAATATTACAAAGGTTATATCCGGCCACAGGAAAGCGGTTATAAAACAGACACGCGTTGGCTGAGCCTGGCAAACAAATCGGGTAATGGTGTCAGGATCGAAGGATTGCAACCTGTTTGTTTCAGTGCTATTGATCATTCTGTGGAAAGTCTTGATCCGGGACTTACTAAAAAGCAACAACATCCTACTGATCTTCCACCTGACCAGCATATATATCTTTCCATTGACTTTGGGCAAAGAGGAGTAGGAGGAGATAACAGTTGGGGAGCATTACCGCATGATGGATACAGGCTTTTAGGAAAGAAATATTCTTATGGATTTGTGATCAGTTTGCTGAGTAATTAATATCTATATAATTTACCGGGATCGCTGGGGTCTTAGCCGCAGGTGGTAATACCTCAGAAATAAAAAAGGCGCCAGTATCACCGGCACCTTTTCTTTATGATCAATTACCGCCAGGTTTCTCACAGGTCCAAATAACTCTTGTATCTTTTACTTCACTCAGGTACTTTTGGTAAGCTACCTGGTCAGTTGAACTGAGCAATGCAGTTCCATCCTGTTTGTACACTACGTTAATGCCATTGCAAAGCGGATCAACGATTCTTATTTCAACAACAGGTGTATTGTTATAAACTCCGTAAACGAAGTTGACTTTGCAGGTACAGGAGCTAAATTCCTGTGATTTAGCACTCACCCAGTTAAATCCTCCCGGGTCGAGGCAGACTTCAATATAGGTGTCATCTTTTTCGGATTTGTTACAGGCTGCCAGCAGCAGGATCAAAGCAAGAGCATACAGTTGTTTCATTGGTTTTTATTTTGGCTGACAAGTGCGGGTGTTCCGGCGTTGCATGCAGGTGAAATGGTAATATTGGGTAGGAGTAAGATGAGGAGGATAGCATTCTGAAATCGGGCTTATTTTTTTAGTTGTGTTGTTCAA
>CBHEUU010000033.1:0-15390 GCA_965990355.1 uncultured Chitinophagaceae bacterium | reverse complement strand
AATTCTTTTTTGTTTTACCGGTAAGGCGGGAAGACGGGAAGGGGTCGCTTAGCTCTCAACTTATCTTATTTTTGTTGTATGACCCGCAAGCAACGTTACCAGTTCGTAATAGACTATTTTCAAAAACATGCCCCGGAAGCTGAAACAGAATTAATTTATGATAATCCTTACCAGTTATTAGTAGCTGTTATTCTTTCAGCACAGTGTACGGATAAGAGAGTGAACATAACCACTCCCGCTATTTTCGAAAAGTATCCTGATGTACAGTCCCTCAGTAAAGCTGATTTCGATACATTGTTCCCGTTAATAAGGAGTATCTCATACCCCAACAACAAAACAAAGCACCTGATCGGCATGGCCAGAATGGTGGTAGAGGATTTTAATGGTGAGATACCTATGACCGTTGAAGAGCTTATCAAATTACCGGGTGTGGGCCGGAAAACAGCGAATGTGATCACTTCTGTAGTAGACCAGCAACCGAATATGGCAGTAGACACGCATGTATTCCGCGTAAGCAAGCGCATAGGACTGGTACCTCAAACAGCTTCAACTCCACTCGCAGTAGAAAAAGAGCTTGTAAAGAATTTTCCCTCTGAACTGATACATAAAGCCCATCACTGGCTGATACTTCATGGCCGTTATGTTTGCGTCGCGAGGAATCCACGTTGTGAAATCTGTGGTTTACGGCCGGTTTGCCAGTATTTTCACAAATTAAACGGTGGTTTACCCTTTGATTAGGACCATCTCTGATTGTAGCTTTATCCCCGTCCCTTGATCAGCGGCATTTAAAAAAATGCTGATGAAAAATTTATTACTGGGCATATTGTGGATAAGCTGCAATCTCCCGCTTTCACCTGTAAAGAGTCAATACTTTTATAATGCCTGGTATTATAATTATGATCTCGTATGGGAAGCCGGCGCAGGCAGTGGCATAATGAACTGCCTTACCGATATCGGTGGACGGAAAGGCAATGGAGCCAGGTTTATTAAAGACATTGACTGGAGATCATCCAAACCCTGCTTCAGCCTTTATGTTTCGGCAACCTATAAAGAGATTATCACACTGAGACTGGAAAAGTATACCGGCGCTGTCAGCGCCGGAGACAGTGTATTGAAAAAAACAGACCCTGACATTTCAGGCCGTTATGGACGGAACCTTAGCTTTCAAAGCCGGATCAATGAGATACAACTTGCTGCCGAGGTCCATCCTTTATTTTTTGGACTGAACGATCAGGGCAAAGTGCCTTACTGGTCGCCTTATTTTATAAGTGGTATAAACTATTTCTCTTTTAACCCGCAAGCATGGCTGCATAACCGCTGGCATGATCTTCAACCATTGCGATTGGAGGGACAGGGTTTTGCAGTTCATGACCGGCAACAACCGTATAAACTGAAACAATGGGCCATTCCTGCAGGATTAGGATTGCGTTATGAGACGGGTCCCTTGCTTAATGTGCGATTGGAAATAGTGTATCGTATCCTGTTCACGGATTACCTGGATGATGTAAGCACCATCTATACTGACCCCGCTCATTTTCCCCGGTATCTCGATCCTGTATCTGCAGCCCTCGCCCGGCAACTATACAGCCGCATGGACGAACTAAGCCCAGGCAGCGATCCCACTCCCGGAACTCCACGGGGAAATCCAAAAAATAAGGACGCATATTTCAGTGTTCAATTAAAATTCGGGTATGTGTTCCGCTCGAAAGTGAAATGACTACTTTGGTAAATACGCCACCAATTCTATTTCCAGCTTTATTTGCGGAGTAAACAACCTGCTTACCTGCACCCAGGTGGCCGCAGGAAAATCGCCGTTATAAAAAGGCTTTCTCACATAGTTCAGTGCTTTCATGGCTTCTATATCCACTGTGTACAGATTTTCTTTCACTACATGCTGGAAACTGGCGCCAAAATGTTGCAGGCTTTTTTCAAGCCGGGTATACAAGCCTTTCACCCCTTCTGGTGTCAAATCCTGGGTTACTGTTCCTGAGACATACAACACATTATCTATCTTAACTACCTGCGCATATCCCGAGGCTGTATCCTGCGACGAGCCAAAGTTCCATTTTTGTTTAACGATTGGACCAGCCGCTTTTTCCTGTGAATGCACCGATTGAACACCTGCCAGCAACAAAATGAGGAATAGATATTTTTTCATAAAAAGGTTTTTTGGAAAGCTAAGAATCTTTTCCCTTTTTATTATCCTGAAATTGGATGAACTGTCGCTTCAAAGGCATAGGCCTGCATTCCACCTATATCAATTATACTTTCTTCCTTTGCTTTGCAGGAAATCCCTGTAAGAAAAAGTAAATGTTGCCTGGATATAATTTTCTTTGATCAGATTTTGCCGGGTAGTTCCTCTGCGTCCCGCTTCCAGCGAAAACGTATAGTTTAAGCCGTTGCCGATAATACCTCCCATGCCAGCAGTAAATCCATATTCCCTGATCGGTTCATTCCTGATCTGCAGGTAAGAGTTATTAAAGAATCCGCCTACCTGGAAAAATCCTTTTTCGACTGTTTGCCTGTTCCAGGTAGTGGCTTTCCGGGGAATTTCAATTCCACCAGATATCCGGCTGCTGCTTATCAGTTGCCAGCCCTGCTCTTTTATTTTTAAAGAAGACCAGTCCTCATACGTATAATCCAGTGCATACGTTATTTTGTTTTGTTTCTTTACCGCTATTCCCCCGCCAAAAGTAGTAGGCAAAGAAAAGCGATCATTCTTTATAAACTCATCTTCTATCACCGTAGTGCTGCCTTCTGTTACGGTAAGCGTTCTTTCAGAAGTCATTTTAACTTTAGGAGAATACTTACCGCCCAGTGAAACTTCCCATTGCTTGTTAACTGGTTGAGTGTAGATAAATCCTGCCTGGAATCTTGCCTTACTCATATAATCCTGTATTTGTGTGGAAATGGGTGTGGACAGGCTTTCATCCGCTACTGTTTCAGTTTGATTGATGGAACCGGTAATGATAGATGATTTCAATCCGATCGACAACCGCTGCCCTAGCTGGATTGCATTCGTCCAGTAATATTCATTCAATCCTCCGTCCCCTTCATAATAGGTGTAGTAAGAAGCGGTAGAACCATTTACAGGTTTGTCACCTGTTAATACATAATTTACATTACTGAACTGTCCAAAGCCAACACTGCTTGCCCATAGCTTATTTATTTTAACAGAAACCGAAAGACGTTTTATCCAGAAGTCTTTATTGTTGCTATTGTCTGCATTGATCGGTGTTCCGGAATAACGAACGGTCTTGCCCGTGAATGCCGCATCAATTGTAAAAAAGCTTCTTGAAAGTCCGGCAATGCCGGCAGGATTATTGTCAACCAGGTAATAAGAAGAGCGGATAGCCAACCCGGTTCCGCCCATACCGCTGGTGCGGTTATACGGTCTGAAATCTATATCGCCTATACCATAAATTGAATAAGGACTGTTCATATTCTGTGCAAGTGCCGGTAGCGTCACGCAGGATAACGGCAATATAACAATCCATTGCTTTATAAATTTTATTTGCCCTTGTTTCATAAGCATTAATTATTGATATTTAAAACATACAGCAGCAACTTTACACCGGCGTCTTTGCCTGCCGTGGCATCCACTATCATCCGATCAATGATTCTCGCATTGGAAGATTGCTGTATAAGATAAAATCCCTTTTTTTCGGTGCCGGTATTTGTCAATAGCTGGTTGATATAATTTGTTATATTAAACCGGTAATAAGTATTTATTCCATATATATAATCAATCACCGGCGCTACAGCTAATGCATTCTGCCCTGTTGAGTCTACTAATGTGCCTCCCAGAAGATTGGTTTCATCTGTTTGCCCCAGGCTCAGCGATGCAGGCAGCTTATCCTGATAAAGATCGTATGAGTACTGTTTGGGCTTAACGATCAGTTCGGCCTTCAGTAATTTCACTGTCGCGCCATTTTCTTTATTCAATATTTGCCGCAATGATGGAAAGATCATTTTCAGTGCCATTCCTGTGCCAGGCTGAAATACCGAAACGTCGTTTGTGTTACCAGGGAATAATTCTGATACCCCGGGAGTTACAGGTATCAATCCTGTGCCTGTTCTGTCGGGCAATATTTGAGTGAAAGCGTACTCATTTGCCAGTGAAGTGAAATCAATGAACGTCGATTGAGGATAAGGGATCGTTAAATGATAATGCACACGCATCACGAAAGAAGCATCAGTCCCTTTCAAACCAAACACAGCTGAAGTATCATTATCAGCAACGCCAAGGGAAACGCCATAGAAGTAGTTGCTGAATTCTGTCTGATCAGTAACAGTAGTTGCTTTTTGCTGAAGTTTATCAAACAGTTCTGCACCTTTACTATTACTCAGGCGGATGGCAATAGAATCGGATTCATAAGGACTGAAACGAAGAGTGACAGAGCCTAGCGGAGAAGATTTAGCCGGTATATTGCTTGTATTAAATAACTGGTCGTTATAAGTATGCGTGATCGGCTCCGCCAACTCATATACAGTAATGGTTTGCATTTTGGTCGTATCTCCATAGTAATAATCATTTGGCTTGATGATCAGGCTTAATGAATCAAACACAGCTGAAACGGGTATATCGGGCACACTTGTAGGTACAGTCATCTGCAGGAAAGGCCTGGCGGCAACAGATCCCAGGTAAGGATCTTTATAACGGCCCAAAAGAAAAACAGTATCGGAACTGGTAGCGAATGAATCAGTTAAGACTATAGAAAGCTGTGCAGTAACGGTATCAATATAGGCCAGGTCTGTATAGGAATTTTCGGGGATGGTGCCAAAATCTATGTCTTTCCGGGTACAGGATAATAAAATGAGTAAGCAAAGTATTGGTAGATATAATCCCTTCATGTCCGTGGGTTTAGTTTCGCAATGGGCGCAATATATTCCCACAGTTCGCTGCCAAAGTGTTATACTATATCAACTGTATTGATTTATCGGCGAAATGATCTCCTGAACCGATAGTTTTTATTTTGCTTTACTGGTGCGGGTTTCCGCGGATTTTAAATCAGAATGCGACCCACAGAGAAACCCCACCGATTCATCTATGCACTTGTCTTATTCATCTATTTTAAGATAATCTTCCCGTTACCTACTGATATTTTTATCAAAATTTCAACGGGGGGCCAGACTGGCTCCTAATATCAAAACTCTGCATAATGAAATGCCAGGCATTCCATTTGGCTAAAAAACAATAAATACATACAAATGAAAAAAGCTTACGCTTATCTGATCGGGGCTGCAATGATCTCCACTTCCCTGGTTGTTTCACAAGGCTGTACAAAATCAACCGACGACGATGATGATCTGATCGGCAACTGGAAAAGATCTGATGATTTTGAGGGTGAGACACGTAGTGAAGCGATCAGCTTCACCATTGGGGACCTTGTTTTTGTTGGTACAGGCACAAGTTCTAATGAAAGGTACAATGATCTCTGGGAATACAGCACCGCCAAACATAACTGGACACAGCGGGCAGATGTACCGGGTTATGCACGCAGTTCTGCTGTAGCTTTTTCTATTGGCACCAAAGGATATGTAGGCACAGGGTATGGCGGCCCTACATTTAGCAGTTCCACCCGCTTAAAAGATTTCTATGAATACGATCAGCCCACAGATACCTGGCAACCCAAACTGGAATTTGGCGGATCAGCCCGTTATGATGCAGTGGCTTTTGCTGTAGACGGCAGAGGGTATATCGCTTGCGGCAACGATGGCAATTACCTGAAAGACCTGTGGCAATACGATCCGGGTCAAAACCGCTGGGACAAAAAAGCAAGTGTAGGTGGCTCCAAGCGCTCTGCTGCGATGGCTTTTGTAGTGAACGGAAAAGCATATATCTGTTCAGGCGATAACAATGGAGAGATTCAAAAGGACCTCTGGGTATATAAGCCATCCACCAGTATTACATCCGATGATGATGAGTGGACAGAAAAAAACAAGATCTATGACTTTAATACAGATGACGACGATACGTTTGATGACGACTATGGTACCATCCCCCGTCAGAATGGAGTAACGTTTGTGATCGGTAATTATGTTTACCTGGCTACTGGCGCAAGCAATAGCACCACCTGGCAGTATGATCCTGCAACAGATCTGTGGACAGAGAAAACAGGCTTTGAAGGAAGTTCCAGGGAGGGTGCAATTGGCTTTAGTATCAGCAACCGGGGTTTTGTGGTAACAGGAAAGAATGGTTCTTTATACATGGACAATATGTATGAGTTTCTTCCGAATGATGAACAGGTAGATAATGATTAATTGATGACATCCAAAAAACATACTATCACTGTGCTGCTTGTATCGCTGATCATTTCCGGGGGTATACTGGTTTATGCTTTCAGCAAGCGCACAGTAAAAAAGAACAGCCGTTTCTCATCGGTTGTGTTTTCGGGTTTGAATGGTTGGGGATATGATATCCTGGTGGGTGACAGCGTGTTCATTCACCAGGAGTCGATCCCCGCAATCGGCAACAGGAAGGGCTTTCCGGAGAAAGAACAGGCAGAGAAAGCAGCAAGGCTGGTGTTAAAGAAATTGGAAAACAGTGGAGATTTACCCACACTCAGTAGATTTGAAGTGGAAGAAATTTGTCCTTCCCTGAAACAGCATGGCCAGTAAAGAAAATATCAACCGCTTTTTATTCACCTTATTTGGTTTTGAAAAAACAAAAAGCAAACCACATTTACTCGTAATCATCCTGGTGCATGCAGCAGCATGGGCAGCATTCTTATTGCTGCCATTGCTTTTTTATCCAACAAGATTCCAGGGTGATCCAATCTGGAGAAGGGAGCTCATCACCAAGATCGTTCCGATCTTATTATTCTACGTCAATTACTATTTTTTATTACCGCGTTTTTTTGAGAAAAAAAAGTATGCTCTTTATTTCAGTTCTGTATTTCTTGCAATAGCCCTGGTTTGTGCCGCGGATGTTTATCTGCGAAATAATGTACCCGGCATCATGCCAGGACCTATACGGCAAGGGGTAATGCGTTTAAGGAATGCGCCGGAGCCTATCAGAACTTATTTTATTGATTCAATCGGTGCCGGCAGTTTCCTCCCTGATACACCTTCTGAACGCTTCCAGAAAAGAATGATATCAAGAGTGGAGCCTGCATTGTTCTTTTCCATTAACCGCACTTTATCCACCTTTCTTTTTATTTTATTATTGGGAGGAATGATACGGCTTGCCTATTCATTCATCAAAAACCAGAATGAAAAAAGAAACCTGGAAAATGCCAACCTTTATGCGGAAGTCAATTTTTTGAAATCGCAGATCAACCCGCATTTTCTTTTTAATACGCTGAACTCTATTTATTCCCAGGCTCACGCCCGTTCGGAAAACACAGAATTCTCTATCCTGAAATTATCGGAGCTGTTGCGCTATAGCCTGTATGATTCAGGTGCTGATAAAGTACCATTGGCAGATGATATCCAATACATCAATAACTACATTGACCTTCAACGTTTGCGACTGTCGCCCAAAGTGAAACTGCATTATAAAGTAGGTGGTTACCCCGATGGCAAGTTTATCGCTCCCTTATTGCTGATCAACTTTATAGAGAATGCTTTTAAGCATGGCATCAGCTATTCGCAGCCATCAGTGATCACTGTTGATATTAAAATTTTTGAAGAAACCTTAACGTTAACAGTTAGCAACCCGATAGTGGAAAAAGATAGTTTTGCTCCGGGTGGGTTAGGGCTAAAGAATGTTACACGAAGACTCGAACTGCTCTATCCCTATCAATACAAGCTGTTGTTTCACCACTCTGGTGATCAATATACCGTAAACCTAAAAGTGCCTCTGACCAATGCTTAATTGTGTACTGATTGACGACGAACCACTCGCTCTCCAGTTACTGGAAGACTTTGTGAACAAGACTCCTTACCTGAAATTGGTAGGAAAGTTTGAAGAGCCATTACATGCGCTTTCATTGCTGGAGTCTTCTCCTGTTGACCTGTTGTTCCTGGATATAAAGATGCCGGATATTTCAGGAATTGATTTTTATCGTTCCTTAAAAAATAAACCTGAAGTGATATTCACTACTGCATATAGTGAATATGCCATGAATGGGTTTGAACTGAAGGCGATGGATTATTTATTGAAACCCATTTCGTTTGAAAAATTCATCACTGCCTGCAACAGGGTGAAGGATTTTGTGGAAGCGAAAAATGTAAAAGATAAAGAAAAGGGGAAAGATTATTTCTTCATCAATGTATCGCATAAAATGCACAAAATATTCTTTGATGATATTTTGTACCTGGAAGGATACAAGGATTATACAAAAATGCATTTGACCGGCTCACCGAATCCATTATTGATCCTGCATAACCTAAAGTATTTTGAAGATATGCTTGACAAGAATGAGTTTGTGCGTATTCACCGGTCTTATATCGTATCTGTACGGAAGATCCATACAGCTTCACGCAAGTCGGTAACCATACAACAGCATTCGTTGCCGGTGAGTGACAACTACAGGGAAGGTTTCTTTTCGGTGATCGAACAGCATTGATCAATAAAAAAGGCTTACAGTTTTGTAAGCCTTTTACTTTTATTATAAGTATTTCTTTATTTCTTCTACTAATTCCGTTTTCGTTATCGGCACACCCATGATCTTGTTATACGCTTTCGCGTCTATCATGTAAACATCCCGCAGAATTTTGATCAGTTGTCCATTATTGATTTCAGGAACAAGCACTGTTTCGAAATTCTTCAATATCTCACCAAGATTCTTCGGGAATGGGCGCAGGTAACGCAGATGCGCATGACTCACTTCTTTTCCTTCGTCCATCAACTCTTTTACAGCTGATTTAATAGCCCCGAATGTGGAGCCCCATCCCAGTACCAGCACTTTTCCCTTCTCTTCTCCGGTATCAATCTTTTGTTCAGGAATATAATCAGCAATTTTATCAACCTTCTCCTGCCTGATCTTTACCATCAATTGGTGGTTCTCGGGGTCATAGCTGATATTACCGGTGATGTTTTGTTTTTCAATACCACCGATCCTGTGTTCCAATCCCGGTGTACCCGGTACCGCCCAGGGGCGTGCTAATTTTTCATCACGCAAATAAGGTTGCAGTTTTTCTTCACCATGCCCTAATTCTGTTTTGAATTTTACATGGATCGGAGGCAGTTCACTAGTAACAGGAAACTTCCAGGGCTCCGCACCATTCGCGATATAACCGTCGCTTAAGAAAATAACCGGGGTCATGTGTTGCACAGAAATCCGCACGGCCTCATACACTGCCTCAAAGCAATCCGCTGGAGTGGAAGCAGAAATGACGGGCATGGGACATTCACCATTACGACCATAATATGCCTGCAATAGATCGCTCTGTTCTGTTTTGGTTGGCAAACCTGTGGAAGGACCACCACGTTGCACATCCACTATTATTAATGGGATCTCCAGCATTACCGCCAGTCCCATCGCTTCTGCTTTCAATGCCATACCCGGGCCTGAAGTAGTGGTTACACCCAATGCACCGCCGTAGGCGGCCCCGATTGCAGATGTAATCGCTGCAATCTCATCTTCTGCCTGGAAAGTGCGGACACCAAAGTTTTTATGACGGCTTAGTTCATGCAAAATATCGGAAGCCGGCGTGATGGGATAAGAACCCAGGAACATCGGCAGTCCACTCACCTGTGAAGCTGCGATCAATCCATACGCCAATGCCTGGTTGCCCATGATAGAACGGTAGGTACCGGCATTCATTTTCGCTTTCTCCACTTTATAGGTAGTACCGAAAGCTTCGGTAGTATCGCCATAACTGTATCCGGCCTGCAACACTTTCATATTGCTGTCGAGGATATCCGGTTTTTTGCCAAATTTTTCTTTGAGGAAGGTAATAGTGTTGTCCATGTCGCGGCCATACATCCAATAAAGGAATCCCAGCACAAACATGTTCTTGGCCCGGTCTTTTTCCTTCATGCCCATCGTAAATTCTTTCAGGGCTTCGCGGGTCATTTTGGTCACGTCCATCCTGATCACTTCATAGCTTTCGAGGCTGCCATTCTCCAGTGGATTTTCTCCTTCGGGGTAATTGGCGAGACGCAGATTCCTGGAATCAAAGCCATCTGTGTTCACGATGATCTTGCCGCCTTTTTTCAATGCACCTAAATTCGCCTTCAACGCAGCAGCATTCATGGCTACAAGCACGTCACAGGCATCACCGGGGGTAAATACCCTGTCGCTCGAAAACCGGAGCTGAAAACCGCTCACGCCGGGCAGGGTGCCTATCGGGGCGCGGATCTCAGCCGGGAAATCCGGGAAGGTGGAAAGGTCAATTCCCAACAAAGCTGTATTGTTAGTAAACTGTGTACCAGTCAATTGCATACCATCACCGGAGTCACCGGCGAATTTTATCACTACGTCCTGAAGGACTTCCTGTTTACGGACCATTGTCTACAAAAATTGTGGGGGCAAATTTACAATAGTTTCACATGGGAATGGGTTTTTGATTCCGGGGCGGGGATTTTTTTCCGGGATTGGTAAAGGGGCGGGTATAAGGACAGAAATGGGTAGGTCTAATCTCATTTAATCATAACAATCTTTTCCTGGAAGAATCCCGTTCCTATAGCTTTGGCTTTTGCAAAATGGGATTGTTCAAACTGTTGGGTTCTGGTAAATGCGCGTAATTCAGAGGCGAACATTTTTAATACCTCATCATCAGACAACCCCTGGTAATCTGGAGGCAGGGGATTGGAATCCTGCACACTGTTAACTACATGATAGATCCATTCCTTATCATTGGGGTCATATTTCGAATTACCTGTAAAAAGAACAGAATAGTTATGATTGAATTTATTTATAGAGAAGTAGTAAGCGACCACTTCATTAGTGGGTTTTATCGAATCACATAAATAGGAAAACCAATCTTTCAGGTTATCAAAAGGATAGTTACGGCGAAACTGGGGTAGATCTGGTTCCTCTTCACTGACTGTATCTGAAATAGTGATTTCTTTTATCTCAAGTTTTTTCCCTTTGTTATCGCAGGCAAAAAACAAGGTCGCTAGTAACAGAACTGGTAGAAGTATTCTCAATTGCATAAGATTTAGGTGTGGCGTTAGATAAGATGACTACAGTATTATTTTTCCACATTTCCTCCCGTTAAAATACATTCATTTTTTGTTTTTTCCCAAGCAAATGCAATGACCACTTAAACGTCCACTGGGATGGACATACCTGTAGACCAAGTGCAGTAAAAAAACGTAAAGAATACAATATCTTTAAGCCTTTAAAGAACTCTTTCCAAAATGCCTCAACTCCTCTTCTCTTTCAACTATAAAAAACTCGGATTCCTCCCCCTCTCCAAATCCAACTATGAAACCGTCCACGACGAAAAACACAAACCTTATATCAAGATCCTGTATCTCCCTGCCAACTCATCCCTTACTGTCGACTTCAAACAATTCCAAACCACCTCTACCAGCCTCTTCTTCATCAACAGCAACCAACACCTCGAACTTCACCAGACCGGCAAAGGCCCTGGATTCTTTATTTATTACAACCGAGATTTTTATTGCATCCAGATCCACGACCAGGAAGTAGCCTGCGATGGACTGCTCTTCAATAATATCTTCGAAATGCCGATGACGGAATTGCCGGAGAAAGAAAAAGATATTATCGAACAAAACTTCCTGCGGATCCAGGAAGAGCTCGAACTCAAAGCATCCTCCCAGGAGGAAATGATCCGCACTTATCTCAAACAGGTTATCATCCGGGCAACGCGCATCTGGAAACAACAACACCTTGGCAAACTGAACAAGGCCCCGACGCAGGAACTGGATTTTTTCCGGGACTTCAGCCGGCTCGTAGAGATCCATTTCCGGGAAAAGCATACTGTAGCAGATTATGCAGACCTGCTGGCCGTTGCTCCAAAAACATTATCCAATAAGTTCAACAAGCTGAATCTTACCCAACCCAATGAGATCATTAAAGACCGGATACTGCTGGAAGCAAAACGGCTGTTGACTTATTCTTCCATGTCCGTAAAAGAAATTGCGTATGATCTGGGTTATGATGACCCGGCTTATTTCAATCGCTTATTTGCTGTTAAAACAGGAGATACACCGGCGGCCTTCCGGAAAAAATTCAGGCTTGTTGAAGATTGATTTGCCGGTCTTCCGTAGATTTACAAAGATTGATGCCATTGCCCGGTAATGAGTTTCTCATGGCGGCCTCAAAAACTCTTCCAGGGAAAAAAGTACAACGTTTTCCGTAATATATCCATTGATGTCGCCTCCTGCCCGCTCTAGCTTTGTGTTATCAAATTAATCGAAGCAACAAAGCAAAAATAACTCATCATGAAACCAACTCTTTTATCCGGCATTGCTCTTGCAGCATCATTATTCATCTTAAATAATTCAATCATGGCACAAACTATCAAAGCAGAAAACGATCCACAGATCTTTACTGAAGTAAGAAGCTTTTTAAAAGCGCTGAACTCCGGCGGCGGCAAACCTATTGAACAACTCAGTCCAGCTGATGCACGCCAGGTACTCGTAGGCGCTCAGAAATCCGTTGAAGTTGATTATTCCGGTATTACCGAATCCGAAAAAACAATTACTCAAAATGGCGAAACCGTTACCATTCATATTGTGAAACCAAAAGATGTAAAACCCAATTCTCCTGTATTTATTTTCATCCATGGCGGTGGCTGGGTATTAGGTGATTATCCAACCCATAGAAGATTAGTAAGGGATCTCGTAGTAGAAAGTGGTGCTGTAGCTGTATTCCCCGACTATACCCCTTCACCTGAAGCCCGCTATCCTAAGGCTATTAACCAGATCTATGCAGCCACTCAATGGGTAGCAGAGCATGGAAATGAAATTGGCGTGGATGGTAAAAATCTCGCAGTAGTAGGGAACAGTGTTGGTGGAAATATGGCCGCTGTAACTGCCCTGATGGCAAAAGATAAAAAAGGACCTAAAATAAAACTGCAGGTACTTCTCTGGCCCGTTACAGATGCAAACTTCGAAACCGGTTCTTATAACCAATTCGCTGAAGAACGTTTTCTTACCAAAAACATGATGATCTGGTTCTGGGATAATTATCTTGATAAAGATAAACGCAACGAGATTTATGCCTCTCCTTTACAAGCCTCACTGGAGCAATTGAAAGGACTGCCTCCTGCCCTGGTACAAACAGCCGAAAACGATGTGCTGAGAGATGAAGGTGAAGCCTATGCCCGCAAGCTCAATGAAGCTGGTGTTCCCGTAACATTGACCCGGTATGCAGGATTGATCCATGATTATGGCCTGCTGAACCCTATCGCAAATGTGCCAGCTATCAAAACAGCGGTATTACAGGCAGCTGCAAGTATTAAAGAAGCACTGAAGTAATAATTGTTATAGTACAAACAAAAAGAGACTGCCTTGCCCGCCGAAGCTTTAGCATAGGCGGGCTTTTCATTTTATAGTACTATTTGACGACCGGCCATCTTTTCCGCCCATTATTCCTTACATTGGCACCTTCCTAAACGCAATCATTTATGAGACAAAAACTTTTTGTGGCGACGGCATTCTCGCTGCTGGCAACAGCGGCCGCTAATGCCCAGGCCAAACTGGTAGAAAAAGTGACCCGCCAGGGCAATGAGCTGGTCATTCCTTACGAAAAATATGTATTGCCCAATGGGTTGACCGTGATCGTGCACGAAGATCATAGCGATCCCGTAGTGCATGTGGACGTGACTTATCACGTAGGCTCCGCCCGCGAAGAGATCGGTAAATCAGGCTTTGCCCACTTCTTTGAACACATGATGTTCCAGGGCTCCGACCACGTAGGCGATGAGCAGCATTTCAAGATCGTTACAGAAGCTGGTGGTACACTGAACGGTAGTACCAATACCGACCGGACCAATTACTTCCAGACCGTCCCTTCCAACCAATTAGAAAAAATGCTTTGGCTCGAAGCCGATCGTATGGGCTTCCTGCTGGATGCTGTTACCCAAAAGAAATTTGAAATTCAAAGGGAAACAGTAAAGAATGAACGCGGCCAGCGTGTAGACAACAGCCCCTATGGCCTGTTGAGCGAAGTGATGGCGCAAAATATGTATCCTTATGGCCATCCTTATTCCTGGCTCACTATAGGTTATATCGAAGACCTGAACAGGGTGGACGTGAATGACCTGAAAAATTTCTTCCTGCGCTGGTATGGCCCTAACAATGCCACACTTACTATCGGTGGAGATGTTACTTCAAAGGACGTATTGAAACTGGTAGAGAAATATTTTGGTGGCATTCCCCGTGGACCCAAAGTGGAAAATATGAAACCCATGGTGCCTGCTCTTCCCACTCACCGCTTTGCTTCTTATAAAGACAACTACGCCCGTCTTCCCATGCTGGTGGAGTCTTATCCTACCATTCCAAGTTATCATGAAGACCAGGCGGCCCTCGCCTGCCTTGCGCAGATACTCGGACAGGGAAACAACTCTGTACTGTATCAGCAACTGGTAAAAAAACAACTTGCCCTGAATGCCGGTTGCTTCAGCAGCCTGCAGGAACTGTCTGGTTCATTTATCTTCCAGATCATCCCTTATCCCGGCAAACCGTTGTCGAGCATGTATTACCTGCTGAACAATGCACTGGACAGCTTTGAAACACGAGGTGTAACGGATGATGATATCGCCAAATTCAAAGGTGGATACGAATCACAACTCATCAATGGTTTGCAAAGCGTAGGCGGTAAAGTATCCCAACTGGCAGCGTTCAATACATTCACCAACAATCCCAACATGATCGGCAAGCTGCTGAAAATGTATCAATCGGTAACCAAAGAAGATGTAATGCGCGTATACAACAAATACGTTAAGCTGAAACATTGCGTAGTAGTGAGCGTGCTTCCTAAAACCGCTGATGATAAAATGCTGGTGGCAGGAGACAATTATAAAGTAGACACCACAGGATATCTTCCTCCGCATTATGGTTATGATGGATTGAAATATGTAAAAGCAAAGGATAAATTTGACCGCAGCAAAATGCCGGGCAATGGCCCTAACCCTGTAGTGAAAGTTCCTGCTTTCTGGAAAAAAGATCTTGATGGCGGTATTAAAGTGATCGGTGCCGAAAATACCGAACTGCCTACTGTTACTTTATCCGTCAAAATTCCCGGTGGCCATTTGCTGGAAGCCAACAATATGTCAAAAGCCGGACTGGCATCTTTCTTCACTGATATGATGAATGATGACACGAAGAATTATACAGCTGAAGCCATGAGCCGCGAATTGCAGAAACTCGGAAGCTCTGTTTCTGTATTCAGTGGCAATGAAGACATAACCTTCCAGGTGCAGTCGCAAAAGAAAAACCTGGACGCTACACTGGCCCTGCTCCAGGAAAGAATGTTCAACCCCAAATTCACACAGGACGCATTCGACCGCTTCAAAAAACAGAAT